>JBBQGX010000007.1:0-23978 GCA_038323465.1 Minisyncoccia bacterium
TCAAACCCCATTAGGGGTATTTGAAATAGACCTTAAATAATAAGGATAAAAACGCAGGGTGCCTACTGGGACCATGAGTACATGTTTTTCCGACTACATCGGCAGGTACTTTTCAGCTTGCAAAGCAAGACTGAAAAGTCTTTCAAATCTCGTCTACAGATGTCTGTTATAACCGACAGACCCAGACGCTACTAAAGCAGTTTAGTCGCTTAGGCACCCAAACAAAAATCCCCTATTCGGGGATATTGTTGTTTGGGTGCCTACTGGGATTTGAACCCAGACCGAGAGTTCCACAAACTCTAGTGCTAACCATTACACTATAGGCACCATATTAATATGAGCCCTAGGATTTGCCTTAAAATCACTAGAGGCAAGACCTAGGGCACAAATTATTTATACCAGAAAATGCCTAAAAAATCTAGTTACAAACAAATTCATTATTTCTTATTGACAGACAGTCCCCACTACAGGAGTTTTAAGAATTTTTGTATTTCCATTACTGTCGGTACAGTAAAAAGAGCTGTAAGCTGTTTCATTTACAGTAAATGGATCAGCGCCTACTGAGAATAGTGGAGCTGATAGAGACCAAGCTTTAGCTGTTGAATAACATGTTCCAGCTCCATTAGTAGCAAGAAGTAATGAATTCATTGAACTAGCTATAGCTGAAATAACTGAATCTGCTCCTTTTTTATGCCCTTGTGGTGAAAACAATGATCCAGGATTCGGATTAGTACAACTTCCTATTGGATTCGATCTTGTTCCAAACGAACCGATGGCATTTTTAAAATTAAATGCTTGAGAGTTAAACTCAGAAATTATATTTTTAATTTTTTGATCTTTAATATTTCTAATAAATTCTTCCATATTTATATTAGTATCTCCTGTTTTAATATAATTAAGAACATCAATATCATAATAAGTAGTCTTCCATTCTAATTTAACTTCACTCCCAGCAATTCCACTATCATTTAAACTTAAAATACTAGACAAAGGAGCATTCAAGGTAAATTTAAATTGATAAATATTATTATCATTTTGACCAACCCAAACTTCAAAAGAACTTATTGTCGAAGAACCAATGGCTTCGTCTAATTTCTTTTTCTGATCTTCATTAAGACTTGTGATAAAAAGATCAGAAAGTGAACTTAAAAACTTTTTTGTTTGAGTGCGATCTGTAATTAATTCATAATGGTAAGTATTTACTCCGTGAATATTTTCCTTTCCTTTTTCTACATATTGTAAATTTTTTATGAAATCACTGGAAATATCAACAATTTTATTTTTTACATAAAGAGGAGTTTTACTGGAAAGAATGTTATATACATCAATTTTTTTTATAAAATCTTGGACCTTGGAAGAAAATTCGGGAACAATTAAGCCTAATTGTTCAGAAGAAAAAGAGACTGTTGTAGGAATAGGAGCATCTTTATGTAATATCTCACTTAAATCAGGAACAACCACAAATAAATCGGAGCCATCGGATTTAAAGTCACTAATTATCTCATTTTTTAATGTTGAAATTTTTAAATTTAAAAGATAATCAAAAATTAATTTATCATCTATATGATTTACCAATCCTTTTGTTTTCACAATAAAAGATTCTCTGTCTTTATTATTAACGGCATTTCCATCATTGAGACCAGTTGTAATATTTGCAAAAGCTGGAGAAGAAATATTTATTTCTGTATCAACTTTATAAGATTTTAAATTGGAAAGATTTTTAGGAGCATTTATTATTGTTATCCTTGGATCTTTTTTTATTATGAACAAACTAAAGTTTGAGCCAGGTATTTTTATATATCCTTCAACAAAAGCAAAGACCATTCCTCCAACAAAACTAACCACAAATAATATAATTATCCATTTGATTAAAGGGATTCTTTTTTTTACAACAACAACTTCTTTTTCTTTACTAGCAGACAGAAGATCTTCTGAATAAGAAGAAATCATTGCTCCTTTGGAAACAATATCTTTCATCATTCCTTTATTAGGAATTGGTGTTTGGTTAATATTAGGAAATTTTTGATTTTGAGTTATAGAACTTACAATTTGTGATTGAGGGGGAATTTCTTTGTTTATATTTTTATTTATTGTTGGAATAAATTCTGAAGAATTTAAGTCCTCTTTTATTTTAAAATCCTCTTTCATTTTTTCAATACTTGAAAAAGACGAATTTGTAAATCCAGATTGTGATAACAACTCTTCTTTAATTTCTTTATCTATAACAGGGAGGGAGTGAGAGAAAACCGAATCTTCTTTAGGAATATCAATTTTAAATGGTTCAATTCTTGGGATAATAGGAGATGACTGTTTTTTCTCTCCTTCTATTTCTAAATTAAAAGATTCTATCTCAATTCCTGGTGTTTTTTCTTCTATTTCTTTTTCGACTACTAATTCTTCTATGTTTGACTGAATAGTAGGAATCATTAATGGGGTTGATACTTTATTCCCATCTTCTATACCCAAGCTAACAAAATTTATATCAGTATTAATATTTTTTTCTTCTGATTGTTTAGAGACCTCTATTTTTGGTTCTAGAACAACTTCTCCTTGTTCTTGTTGTCCCAAAGAAATACCACCCATTTCATTATTTATAACAGGTGATTGCATTTCGGTATCTACAGCAGTGACAATATCTACATTTTCACTCTCTATACTTAAGAAACCTTCATCTATATCTTCTTTGTGCCAACCCGCTTGAGACAAGCGCGAAATTATTAAATCTTTTGAAACATTTTTACTAAATTGTTGTTTAATATATTCTATTAATTCAATAGTTATCATACTTTATTATTATAACACCTCAACTTAAAATTCATACACATATATACTGTGTATAAGTTGATATTTTTTCCTTTTCAAATCAATTTCTTTTATTTCTTTTTTAGAAGTAAAGTGAAAAGAAGCAGAAACCAAGAGAGTCCCCTTTTTTAATTCATCCTCTAATTTTGGTAAAACATCATCCATAATATTCGGGAAGAGATAAGTAACAATATGAGTCGCATTTGATAAATCAACTTCAAAAAAATCTTTTTTAATTATTTCTACATTTATATTATTAACCTTCCTATTCCAATATGATAAAAAAGAAGCAACGAGGGCTGGGAAGGGGGCGTTCTCAACTCCAATATATTTTACATTTGGGTTATTTTTAGCTAAATAAAAAAGTATCTTTCCATCCCCACAACCCAAATCATAGACAACACTTCCTTCTTTTAATTCAAGCGCTTTTTCAATATCACAAAGTACACTACTGGCAACTCTAATAAATGGAATTTTTGCTCTGAAAGAACTCCACATCCATAAAAGCATTAAAGCTAAAACAAAAAATAAAACTATTAAAAAAATTATTTGAAATATAAATGTAAACATATGATTATTATACATTAAAAAAACCGACAATTGTCGGTTTCTATAATTTGTGCTCTCTGCTATACGACGTTAGAACCACTTTTATTAACAATCCAGATAGAACATGGTTCCCTATTGTTGACACTTGGAGGAGAGAATGTTTACCCCACACCCTTTAGTACTATATTATTGGGTCCTATACTCTATGAGCTTCGACTATTATGTTTACAAGAGATAGGTTCCCCTACCCCTTTTAATACTATTGTTTAATATATTAATTATATATTATTAAAATAACCCATA
Source organism: Minisyncoccia bacterium (assembly GCA_038323465.1). Classification (GTDB taxonomy): domain Bacteria; phylum Patescibacteriota; class Minisyncoccia; order Phycocordibacterales; family UBA9973; genus UBA8515. The sequence goes on from JBBQGX010000007.1 coordinate 3,655, forward strand.
ACTCGCGTAACACTATGATTAGGAGACGAGGGAGGGGTTTGATGAATGTTTTAGCGAGATGAATATGTCAAATATCTGGCTGAGAGGTTTTGGGAAAATTAAACAACGGTTGGCTCTCAACGTGGGAGGATATTTAAATGAAGATTGCAAGAAATTAATCTATATACTTTAACAACCACTCTTTTATTAATGACTTACAATTTTCTTGTTCAGAACTCTCACTAAAAGAATGAGGAGCTCCTTCTATAACTTCTAATGTTTTATTCCCCTCAGGGATAGCCCTAAAAAGAATTTCTTGATGCTCTAATGGGCAACTATCATCTTTAGAACCCACTATTATTAAAACTGGCATTGATAAATTTAAAGCCTTTGGAATTAAATCATGATTTAATCTTTCTTCAAATTGGAAATAGTGCTCTTTTCTTACATTACCTTCTTTCCCCACTCTTACACGGACACCTTCTGTTTTCCATTTTTTTAATTCTTCTGGATTATTCTTTTCATATTTTTCAAATGATAATTTACCAGAAACTACTGGAGCAATTGGAACAAGATAAGAAACTTCTTTTGGATATTCTTCAGCATATTTTAAAATAGAATATCCACCCTTAGAATGACCAGTAAGAGCTAGTGGTCCGATAAACCATTCTTGTTTTTCCGCCCATTTAACTACATCTTCCAAGTCTTCATAAAAAAGACCTAATGTAGATTTTTCAAAATCACCACCACTTTCTCCAAATGAATTAGTTGTATCAAAATTGAATGTTTGAAAACCAGATTCAAGGAAAGAGTTTTTTATTGCTTGAACAGTTAATTTGTTTCTATTCCCACCCCAGCCATGCTGAACAACACAAGTTCCCTTTATTTTACCTTCTGGTTTTTCTAATACACCAACTATTTTTTGACCTTTTCTATTTTTTAATTCTATTTTTTCCAAATCCATATATTTTAAAGATGCCAATTTTCATCTTTATATTTATCTTGATTAATTATTATATTTATTTCTTCTTTTATTTCTTCAATATCTCCATCATTTAATGATTCAAAGGAATCATAAAATCCAGTATCTCTTTGTGGAAAATGACAAGCATTACCATATTTCTGTATTTTTGCACTTTTTGCTCTGCCATATAAATGAATATGTAAATATGGACCTTCTGGTTTAAAGACACTCCAGTTTCCATTATCTTGATAATTTATTCTACCAATATCAATCCCTCTATTATTTAATCCTTTTGTCATTGCTTCTCCAACAATCATTGTCAGCTTCATTAATTCTATCGCTAAAAAAGGATTAAGCTCAATTCTATCAACCAATTTCAATATTGGAAATATTTTAAGATGACCTCCATCTGTTCTAGTTACATGAGGCTTTTCTACAGAAACAACAATAAAATTTTTAGTTCTTAATATTTCTTTATCCATAAATTTATTATATCACAAGTTCGTAACCCATCTACCCTCACAAAAAATCACCTCATTCAACAGAATGACTCTTGGAGTAAAAATCAACAAGATGATTTTACTGCACATTCGGACTATGTCCTCAGTATCTTCGGAACCTAAGTTCCTCGAGCTCCGAACACTCGCCCTGCTGAGCTCTAGCACCTTCGCTCTCGCTACGGCCTGGGAGGATGTTCGAATAAGTATTATTAGGAAATTTTTTTAATATAATTTTCCAACATATCTATAACTTTTTTATCTTTCTTATTTCTCATATTAATCCGATAACCATCTTTTATACTAAATGTATAAGCTTTCAAAAAGCTCTCTGGTTTTAACGTAAGAGCGTCTTTGTTTTTATATTGAATCAATTCTGAATAATCATTAATTATTTTATCCCTAATTAAAATATTCTTTGAGGCAAAGCCAATTTTCTGCCCATTTAATTCAAACTCATGTTCATTTTCATCAACTAATTTAAAACCATTAGATTCAAGAAGTTCTTTAGATTCTTCCCATCTTTCATTAATAAAAATATCTTCTATTAATAAATCTAAATCTTCGAATTTTTTGAATTCACCGAGATAATTAGCCACACCAAACGAACCAAATATTACTGGTTTAATATTTAATTTTTTAAGTATTTTTAAAGTTATATTTAATAAGTCTTCCACTCTTTAATTATACAACAAAATTAATTAGGTTCGAACTTCTACCCACCTCCAAAAAATAACCATTGATTTATATGGTTAATAATAATGCTCGCTTGGAGGTACAAACTACGAACTATTAGGTGGGAGGAATTATTCCCATATCCATCAGTATCTATTAAACAAATAAATATATTACTATCAGTGACGTAGTTTTACCCCCTACCCCCTGACACTATATTATTCTTAATCTAACTAAAATTTGCGATTTAAGGGCCTTTAATTAGAAAAAGGATATATCACTCATTTAGCTATATTTTGTGGAATTTAACCTTTATGGTATAAGGCTCAAATTTGACGTTTTTGGAATGTCTAACAATTTTAAAGAGACGGGAGGGGGTTTAGATTGAAATATTGGGACCTGCTAATACTGGAATATTCCTCTACTAGATTTTAGAAAACTTTTATGTATATCGCCCCTCCTATATGGCAAGGATGGGGGTAGTTATTTTAATGTTTGGACTTCAAACTTTTGACTGGGACAATTTTAGAAACTTTTTCAACAAGAAACAACTGTTATATATACTGTTAAGCAGTTATCTAGATAATTTATATTTTGGTATAATTATTATTGTGGAAACATATAAGATATTAATACTTGAAGATGATTTTGAAGCTGTCAGTAAGATTATGGCCGAATTATTTTTATTAGAAGGACACTTTGCTCCTTATGATTTTGATATTACAGTTCTATCTACTTACGAATCAGTAGAGAAGCTAATAAACCCACAAGATAAAGAAGCCTATGATGTAATACTCTTAGATAGGGATTGTAAACTTTGTGGGTCATTTCATATATTAGATATAGAGAAGTTTGGACCAGAGAAAATTATATCTATATCTTCTACCCCAAATTGGAATAATAAAGCTATGACAAGAGGGGTTACAAGAGTGGTCCCAAAAAGTTTTAGTGACCTAGATGGATTTGCAAAAAGATTATCTAGAGAGATTAAATATTTATTAAAAACTAAAAACCTAGAAAAAAGTAAGAATTTAGTTTCATTTTTAGAAGGTTCATCTTTAGATTACAAAGGAAGGCATATAGAGCAGATATTTGAAATGGCAGATGATGAGCTTGAAACAACCCATGATTATATACAATTATTAGTGATACGGACCAGAATGTAACTAATTGGATTGATACAGCAGACAAGATGTTTACCTTTACAGAATTAGCTGTTAAACGATTCAAGGAAGGAGATGAAGAAACAAGAAGAGGCATATTACTTAGTTTAGGTTGGAACCTCTGCTTAAAAGACAAGAAACTTGATTTATCAAAGGAGGAATGGATTCATCCAGTAAAACAGATAGCAAAAATACTACAAGATGAAGTATCTCGGTTGGAACCTCTTGAAGCTTTACAACAAAAGGTTATTATTGAAAATTTACTTAAAAGTAAACTATTGTGCACGAGAGAAGATTTGAACTTCCATGCCCTTGCGGGCGCTACCACCTCAAGGTAGTGCGTCTACCAGTTTCGCCACCCGTGCATTTACACCAAACATATCGAGTATAGCCAATTATTACAAATATTTCAACCAAAATAAAAACTCTTAAGGCAAGGCCTAAAGAGTTTTTATTTTAAAATTATTTTTCAGTTGTTTCTACTTCTTTTTCTTTTGGTTCATCTCGAGAGATTGTGATACTCTTCAATCTCTTCTTAACTTCCTTAACTGCTTTTGTACGTATATAATATAGTTTATTTCGGCGAGTTTTTGATTTTCGGAGGACTTCAATTTTATCAACGTTTGGAGAATATAATGGGAAAATACGCTCTACTCCTACACCTGATGCTACCTTACGAATTGTAAAGGTCGCTCCACTTTCAGCTCCGTGCTTTCGTGCTAAAACTAACCCCTCAAATGCCTGAAGACGAACCTTACCTTTTTCTAAAATTTTATTCCAGACACGAACTGTATCACCTGCTTTAAAATCAAGGGTTTTACGAGATTCTTGTTCAACTGGAGTGAATTGTGCTTTCGTTATTTCCATAGGAATTACTTTATCATATAAAGCTATTTTAAGCAAGATATGTCTTTATTACCTTCTTAAAATCAGCTGGGAGTGGGGATTCTACTGTTTTTTGCTCACCACTTGGTAAACGGAAAGTTATTTGATAAGCATGCAGAGCAAGACGCTTCATTCCTAGAGCAAGTTCTTGAGCTCCACGATAAAGTGGATCTGAAACTACTGGATGATTTATATACCTCATGTGCACTCGGATCTGATGAGTACGCCCAGTCTTTGGATAAGCTTCTATATAAGAGAATTTATTATCTTGGTTTATTCCTCCTTCTGTCCCATCAGTGAATCTATTCAAAACTATATATTCAGTAATAGCATCACGTAAGGGTGGCTTTGCCCCACGTCCAGCTGTCCACATTCGGATATCTTTTGGGGAACGTCCGATTGGCACATTTATAACTCCCCTTTTACCAGTAGCAAGCGAGGCTTTAGGATCAGACACATATCCATAAACAAAAGCTCTATAATTCTTTTTTATTGTATGATTTTGAAATTGTTCTTTTAATAAAAGAAAGGTTTTTTGATTTTTTGCCACAAGTAATACTCCAGAAGTTTCTCGATCTAATCGATGAACTATTCCAGGTCTCTTTATTTTAACTTCTTCTCCTTTATATTCTACTGTCATTGGTTCCCCTACTTTTTCAAGTTTTTTATCATATTGAAGTATGAGGTCCGCCATTGTGACATCTTTGTTTTTTGTTCGAGCATCAGCATGTACGGCAATACCAGCTGGTTTGTCTATAACCAGAACGTTCTTATCCTCATACAATATTTTAAGCTCTTTGGGTTTCATTGCCACATATTAGCATACTATTGAAATATATTGAAAATATGCTAAGATAAGTCTGTGTTTAATTATGCGCGATTAGCTCAGTTGTAGCGACTCGTGAGATACACAAAGTTATAAGAACCAACACAAAATTATGCGCGATTAGCTCAGTTGGTAGAGCAACTCATTTACACTGAGAAGGTCGGGGGTTCAAGTCCCTCATCGCGCACTAGAACAATTTTGCCCTCGTAGTTAAATGGATATAACTGCGGACTTCTAAGCCGTTATTCGAGGTTCGATTCCTCGCGAGGGCACACAAAACAAAAGCCCTCGAAAGGGCTTTTGTTTTGTGTGCCATCGAGCAAGCAAACTGCTTTGCTTGCGTCGAGAAATCGAAAAACTTTTCGTTTTTCGATGTTAATCGAAACGAAAAGGTATACTGTTCATGTAATGACAGATAAGGCTACTGCCGTTCCTCGCGAGGGCACAATTTAAAAACTAGGATCACTATATATAGGTTGGTTTTTATTTATCTCTTCTTCTTTTTCAGCTTTTACTTTATATAAATCTGTAATCTTTTCCAATAAATCATCCTTTAATAAAGTTCCTTTTTCATGCTTTACTATTTTAATTTGAAATATTTTTTCATTTTTTATTTCATATAATAAATAAAGACTAAATAATATTACTATTGAAACCAATACAAAAAACATAGACAACAAAAAAGACCACTGTCTATGAGGATTAATCTTAAAGAAATCATTAAATATTTTAAGTTGGTTTTTTATTTTTAAAAAAATTTTATTCATTTTATTAAAGACTTAATACACTAATTGTTAAGTTGGCTTGCCATGAGGAAGGAACCGCTACTGGTATTATTTTAGTATCATTTGACGTATTGTTTAATTGAGAGAATTGAGTAGAATCTTTATTTAAATAAGTAGAATTAATCATCATATTGTAAGGAGAATTTTCTAATAGTGCTATTGTTTTCGTAATATTTGAGAAACTACCATTCATTTCTAAATTAAGTAATATTTTGTTTTTTTCGGTTTTAGGAACTTCAACACTTTTTACTATTAAATTTACATTGTTATTTATTCCAATATTTTCTAAATACTCAACAAACAGATCAATACTAGCAGTATCAACAATATGATCTCCAATTTTCTTTTCCACATCTCCCAATTCTGCCATCTTTTTTTTAAGAACATCTATATTTTCTTTCTCTGTTTCTTTTGCTCTTAGCGTTGCAATAATAGTTGAAATTTGATTATTTTTAATTTTTAAAAAATTAAAAAAATAGAAAAATAATCCCAATAGTGTTACTAGAAGCAAAAATGAAATTATTAGTTTTATGTTTGTGATATTTTTTTTCATATTATTATTTCATAACAAGTGAAACAGTAAAATTAAGATTAGTTTTTTCAAGATAATCAGAAATAGGTAAATCTGAAGATTTAACTTTTGGATTATTGTCTATATTTGCTTTAAAAGTACGTAAGGTTATTCTATCACGAGCTTTACCTTGAATCTCAATATTTAAACTCTTGTCTTTTTTTTGATTAAATAATATTTGACTATAAGTAATTCCATTAACTCTACTTGTTAAAACTGTATTCAAAACATCTTCACTAACTGAATAATTTGATTTTACTGATGACAATAATATTAATTCTTTATTAATATTTGATATTGTATAATTTAAATCTTTTATGGTGAGATCTTTATTCTCAATGTTAAATGACTCTAATTTCTTATTTTCTACTTCGAGTTTTGAAACTGAAAAGAAATATGATGGTAATAATAATAATATTAACAAGATAAAAACAAAAGAAAGCAGGTTAATAAAGACAATTAAAAAATGTTTCCAATATTCTTTTGAAATTATTTTTTTCTCGTTTTGGGGTAACACATTAACTATAGGATTATGTATATATGAATATCCTCCAAGTGCAAGACCTAAAACTGTGACATAACTTAGAGACTCTTCAAAAGACATACTCGGTACTGATACTTCCATATTTGAAATATTAATCCAGGCATTAGCATGATCAACTTTAATTTTCATACTTGCTTCTAAATAATCAGAGAGTCCTGTTAGATTAGAATCTCCTCCACATAAAACTATACGATTTATTTGTTCGTGCTTTATCCCACAATTATCATGGTCTTTCCAGTAAATATATTGTTTATTTAATTCATCACGTAAAACCGAAATACCATTTAGTATAATAGGAAAAATATCTTCTATATTTGATATTCCATCGAGTCCATATGAACGTTTCATTTCTTCTGCTTTTTCAAAAGACAAGGAATAATTTTTAGCAATCATATTTGTTAAATTAAGGCCTCCCATATCTAAGGTTGTGGTAAAGAAAACTTTCCCATCATGAACGATAGAAACTCCTGTTCGAGTGTCACCAAAATCAACTATCATCACAGGATCAATGTCTTCTAATGGAATGACAGCACGAGCTATTGCCTGAGCTTCGAGTTCAAAAGACAAAGGAGTAAGTCCAACTTTTTTAAAAACAGACAGATAACTATCTATGGTTGCCGAAGCAATAGCAGAAACTTCCACAAGAATATTCTTTTCTGATTTTGAAACAACATCATATTCAAAAACTGTATCAATAGCCTTAAGAGGAATGTGTTCTTCTATTTGGAGAAGTATCATGTTTCTTAAATCTTTGTCACTAGCTTTTGGTAATGATAAGGTAAAAAGATACATTTGTTCTTCTGGGAGTGAAACACGTATAAAATTTAATTTTTCTTTTTCTTTAAGTTTTCTTAAAATATCTATTAAGATTTCTTCTTGTTCAATTTTACCAGAAATGACAACTCCTGTCGGAATTTTTTCTTTACCAAATCTTCCAAGACGAAGTCCAAGAGGAGTAGCAAGAAGTTGGCCATATTTTAAAGATTGGTCTGAAATATCAATAGCAAAAGAGTCCATAGATAAATATGAAGGAGTTGGAAAATTATGATTATATAAATGCTTCATTATATTTACATTATACATCACTATTAAGTGATATAAAAGAGATTATTTGATTTTTTTGAATTTGTTTTTAATTATTTCTATAAGAATAGGTATAAAAGAAATAAAAATTATCAATAAAGCGATTGGAATTATATATTTATCAGGATTTGAAATCATTCCTCCTAAAAAATATCCAGTAAGTGTCACTAGGGTTACCCAAAATATTCCTCCAAAAATATTGTAAACAAGGAATGTAGCATAGTGCATATTCCCTATCCCTCCTACTATTGGGGCAAAAGTACGAATAATAGGGACAAATCGAGCAATAATTATTGTGTATTTACCGTGACGCTCATAGAATTTTTCAGCATCATTAATACGAGATTTTTTAAAGAAAAATCCCGCATCACGCTCAAAAAGTTGGCGTCCATATTTTTTACCAGACCAGTAACCAACACTATCCCCAAGTATAGCAGCAATTATACAAAAAATTACTATGTGATAAATATTAAAAATCCCTTGTGATGCAAGTATCCCTGCAGTAAAGAGAAGTGAATCCCCTGGGAAGAAAAAACCAAAGAAAAGTCCCGTCTCTGCAAAAATTATAAAAATAATTCCTGCGAGCCCTACTGTTTGTATAAGTAATATTGGATCAAGCATAAATAATTACTAATTACTAATTACCGATTAATAATTAAACATTAAAAAAAATTAACGAACTTTTGAACCTGTTCCAACAGGAACTTCGGGGATTAATAAAACAGGATTACCATCGAGTCCATCGACAGCCATAAGCATTCCATTACTCTCTACTCCTTTGATAGTCCTCGGCTCAAGATTTACTATATATAGTACTTGCTTACCGACAAGCACTTGCGGGTCAGGATAGTATTCGTGGATACCAGAAACAATCTGTCTTAATTTTTTAACAGTTTTACTTTTTATAATATTCCCCTCTTCATCTTTTTCTTCAATCGTTTCAGTTTCATTAAAATCAATCAGGCATCGTAAAAGTTTATCCGTCTCAGCAACTGCTTCAACCTCCTTAATCGTTCCCAATCTTATATCCATCTTTTTAAATTCTTCGTATTTTATATATTCCATAATTTTAGTAAAATTAAATTTTAATTATTCTTTTTATCTAAATACCTCTGCAGTATCAAAGCGGCAGCAGAATCATCAGTTTCAACACTTTTTTCTTTTTTATCTTTCCTTGCATTGTTTTCTTTCTTTCCGTTATTTCCCCGAGCAAAAACTGAAGTTAAAAATTCTTTTTGAAAGTATACGGGTAAATCAAGCTCGGTCTCTAAATTTCTTTTAAATTCTTCAATACTCCCCATTATCTTGTTTGGTTTACCAGAAAAGTCGTGAGATTCACCAAGTACGATGGCCGAGATTTCATTCTCTCCACAGATATTGTGTATATTGTCTACAAGTTCAAGATTGTTTAAAATTATTTTATACGGGAAAGCCAAATTACCTTCCTCATCAGAGATAGCAACCCCAACTCTTTTTGACCCATAATCAATTCCTAAATATTTCATCTATAATATAGAATATCATAATTGCGACAAAATGTTATTTTTGGTAAAATTTACACATGGAAACAATAAATCAGAACGTTGTTTTATTAGCTTTAATATTAGTTTTATGGGTCTTGCCTTGGAAAGGATATGCCGTTTGGACAGCGTCACGTACTGACAATAAACGCTGGTTTATCGCCTTATTAGTCTTAAATACTTTCGCTATCTTAGATATATTCTATATCTTCTACATAGCCAAGAAAAGTCCCCGTGATTTCTTTAATGTATTTAAAACGAAATTATAATATCTCAAAAAATCAAACAAAATTTCCACAACAATTGTGGAAATTTTGTTTTTTAAAAAACTTGAAAAAAACCTGAAAATAAGGTAATGTGGTAAACACAAGATACGGAGGTGTCGCATAGTTGGTCTAGTGCGCTCGTCTTGAAAACGAGTACGCCGCAAGGCGTCGTGAGTTCGAATCCCACCACCTCCGCAAACACAAAAATGAGCCCGTAAGGGCCATTTTTGTTTGCGGAGGCGAGCAAGCAAACTTCTTTACTTGCGTGTGAGATTCGAAGACTCAATCGTTTTTTGATTTTAATCAAAACGATTGGGTGTACTGAAACTGTAAGTTTCGAAAAGCGTACTCGCGGTCTCACCACCTCCGCAAACACAAAAATGAGCCCAACACTCTGTTGGACTCTTCAACTGAGGTTTTTATTAAAAATTTCTGACAATTTTATTTGCATTTCTTTTAAATATTCTTCTGTTGCTTTTTGTGATTTTCCTGACAATAGTTCGTGAGGATTATGTAATGGCACCAAATGTACATGGGAATGATCAACACCAAAACCTTCAACTATTAGACCAATCCTTTTGGCCTTGGTAGCGTCTTTTAATAAAGATGAAAGTTTTTTAGCAGTCATAAATATCTCACCATACAAAGTATCGTCAAGATTAAAAACATCTTCGTTGTGAACCTTTGGAACCAACAACAGATGGCCAGGGTTTATGGGCATGATATCTAAAAAGACGATAAATTTATCATCTTCCCAGACTTTGGCACAAGTCATTTCATTTTTAACAAATTTACAAAAGATACAATCCATTTTTAAATAATACCATATATAATAAAATTATTCTTCCTTTGATTCTTTATTTTTTACCATAGAAGCAACAGTAATAATCCCCCATACTATCTGTAATGCAAAAGCAGGCCATGCTCTCTGCTCGTAAACGCTGATACCTATCCCAATTGCTCCTAGAAGATTCAGTATTTGATAATGCTTGTGTGAGCCATTAATTTTTTCATGCGAGATTAGATAATAAGCAAGTACAACCATAATCATCCCCATCCACCCTGCTATTTGTATTAAAATTTCCATACATACAATATAACATGTTACAATAAAGAGATGAATACTTTATATGAACAATCAATAGAATTGCACAAAAAGCATGGTGGTAAATTAGAAGTTATTAGTAAAGTACCCCTTACCAACAAAGAAGAATTATCTTTGGCTTATACTCCTGGGGTTGCTGGAGTATGTGAAGCTATTGCCAATGATCCAAAACTTGCAAGAATCCTAACTATCAAGAAAAATACCGTGGCAATAGTATCAGATGGCTCAGCAATCCTCGGACTTGGCAATCTAGGGCCCCTAGTTGCAATCCCCGTCATGGAGGGTAAAGCTGCTATTTTTAAAGAATTTGGTGGAGTAGATGCTTTCCCTATATGTCTTGATACACAAGATTTAGAAGAAATTATTAAAGCTGTAAAACAAATCGCTCCAGTTTTTGGAGGTATCAACCTTGAAGATATTTCCGCTCCTCGATGTTTTGAAATAGAAGAGAGGCTACGTAGTGAACTTGATATTCCAGTTATGCACGACGACCAGTGGGGAGCTGCTACAGTAGGTCTCGCCGCATTAATAAATGCTCTTAAATTACGTGGTACAGACCCTACAAAAGCAATTGTAGTTCTCTCTGGTGTTGGAGCGGCAGGTGTGGCTACAGGTAGACTACTACACTCATACGGTATTACTAATACTATTTTTTGTGATAGTCATGGTATTATTTGTAGTGAACGTACTGATTTAAATAAAGAAAAATTGGAACTTCTAGCAGGTAGTACAATAAAAGTACAAAATGGTAATCTTTCTGACGCCATTATAAAGTCCGACGTATTTATTGGATTATCAAAACCAAATCTTTTATCACAAGAAATGGTTAAATCGATGGCAAAAGATCCAATAATTTTTGCCCTAGCCAATCCAACACCAGAAATAATGCCAAGTGACGCAAAAGAAGCCGGAGCCTATATCGTAGCCACTGGCCGTTCTGATTACCCTAATCAAATAAACAATTCCTTGGTTTTTCCAAACGCTTTCCGTGCTATGCTCGATCATCAAATCCCACAATTCGACAATAAGATTTTCGTAACAATTGCTAAAGCTCTTGCCGACTCAGTTGCAAACCCCACTACCGAAATGATCATTCCAAGTATGTTTGATCTAGAAGCTCGTGAAGCAGTTTATAATGCAGTAAAATCCCTTTCTTTATAAACTGAGTATTGCTATAATAAAAAGATGGAAGAAATAATCTTAAAAACAATAACGTGGTCTGCTCCAGAATATAAACACAAAGAAAAAAGTATGGATTTTCTGTGGGCAATAGGACTGATCACTATCATTGCCGGAGGAGTTGCAATATGGTTGAGTAACTACGTATTTGCTATTTTTATTTTTATAGCAGGAGCAACTCTCATTTTATTTAGTATCCGCCACCCCCAAGAAGTTTCTTTTTCTATTGAGACCGAAGGACTTACGATGAGTAAAGACAAATATCCATGGAAAAGAATAAAAGGTTTTCATATAAAAAGAGAGTTTGATTATACCAATCTTTTAATACTAACAGATAAATATTTCCTTCCTGTTTATACTATTCCTCTTAATCCTGATATGGCAAATGAAATCCGAGAAGAACTCTTGAAAGTTACCCCAAACATAGAGCTGGAAGAATCTAAATCAATGATATTTATGGAGAAGTTGGGCTTCTAACCGGCAGGGTATCTTCCTCTACGAGAACAGTATCCCAAATCGTTTCGATTAACATCGAAAAACGATTTGGGCTTCGATTCCCGTCTACAGGTGCCTATCAATACAGATAGGCCTACACGCGAGACACGAAGGTGTCTTGCTCGGGATCACACAAGAAAAAAGGCATGCTAATGCATGTCTCTTTTTTCTACGTGTGAACGAAGTTTTGGGATTTCAGAACTGATAAAGAGTCGCTCTTTGATTAAGTTGAGTATTAAGGAGATGAACAATATTAAAAGAAATTAATAAACTTCCTCTTGATAGCACTTCTCACAATACACTATCTCTGGTCTCTCTGGTGCGTAACTTGTTTCAAATTCATTATTGCATCCTTCTTTCATACAAGTACGGTGCCAGAGTTTAATTGGATTTCTCTCATTTAATCTTTCATAATGTCTGCAATTAGGACATAACTCTGGTAATGGTATGTTATTGGAACGATAAAACTGTAATTCATCTGGTGTAATTTTAAAAGCGACTGTACACTGTTGATGGCACTCTCCATTATGAATACATCCTATAATTTCATTTAAAATACTATCACTAACATTATCTATACTTTTTTGTAAATTATTCCCCATTATTGTTGGCACATAATCTTTTTTCTCGTAATTTTTCCATTTATAACCTTCTATTATTGCCTGCTCTTTTGTTTTTGGAAAATATTCTTGAGCTATAGTTTCGTTATAGCTAAATGGTATCATATCACAAGGAAAAAATTCTCCATATTTTAAAATTCTACCAACTTTATCTATAAATGGCATATCTACCATATGCTGTTTAATTTTTTCTACCATAACAAAATATTCTTCTTTTTCATACTGTTTATTTAGGATACAGTATTGTTTATTTTTTAAACCTACACATCCAAATAAATATGATGAGGAAAAGCAATTGTGACAATATTCGGAATTTATCAAACTACTCCAAGACTCACTAGAAAATTTTATATTGGAGCATTGAATACCAACACTATTACACTCATACATCATTTCACTCCCCTTACCCCAATAGGTATAATCCATAACATCCTTTGATTCTTTGATATTAAATAAATATTTTCCATTTTCTATATTATTACAAGTAAATGAATCTTTGGTATTTTTAGAATTATTAATCCAATTACCAGAAATATTATCTGAGTGATATGCCTCCATATATAAATTGGGAAAATTATAAGAAAATTTATTAAAAACCTCTTTGAATTTCTTAACCTCATCAGAATTTGACAAATTTATTTCATTAATCTTTTTGGAATATTCTTCCTTTGAATATTGTTTGTTAAAAATACAATAATTTTTATTTCTTAAATTTACACATCCTAAACAATTTTGACAATTTCTACAGTTTTTTAAAAAAAACGATTCAATACAACTATTACAATCTTTTGAATATTTTAAATTATTACAATTATTACAGTCTATACAACTAAAACATCTTTCTGATTTTTCTACACTGAAACAATCCGAGGAATCTTTTACACCCCAAATAAACATACTGTAAAAACAATTTTCACAATAAGCTGAGGCAAAAATTAAAAAACAATTTTTCAAATCAGTAGCTCTGTTAGTATACTCACTGTTAATACTGAAGCCTTGTTTTACGATTCCAACCCTTGGAACAGAATCGTATAAATCTATCCATTGTTTAAAAAAGGTCTCATTAAAAACATAGTCTTTGGTATAACTAATAGCATCCCAATTATCACTATTAAAACATTCTCTACAATAAACCTTAAACTTACTGTCCTGAGGGTAAACCAAAATTTTATCTTCATCACACATACTACACTTTCTTTTATATAGAGCTCTCTCATTTCGCATTATTAAACGTCTAACAAGACGACACTCTGGACAAAAGGTCGGAGCTGGAACCTTTATCTTCTCATAGAACAAAAAATCATCTGATTCTATAACAAAATCATTTTTACAATTCTGACAATTTTTAGTTTCAGAGTTCATCAACTAATTATATCAAAAGTTCGGAATACTAACTACCTGTAGAAAATACAACCTTAATTAATAGGGTTAAAATCGTTGTGGTCCCGGTAGGATATCGTTCTCTACGAGAACAGTATCCCAAATCGTTTCGATTAACATCGAAAAACGATTTGGGCTTCGATTCCTACACGCGAGACACGAAGGTGTCTTGCTCGGGATCACACAAGAAAATTGCCACCCAAGGGTGGCTTATTTTCTACGTGTGATCCCGGCAGGAATCGAACCTGCATCGCAACTTCCGCAAAGTTGCGTCCTATCCATTGAACGACGGGACCAATACGTTACCAATTTACACCATTATTGCCATATCTGCAAGCTTAAGTTTTGCAATTATATAGATATGCTATACTACTCTTGTGGTCTTTTATCATTAATAATTTATATAAATATATGGAAAACGAAGAAAAAAAGGTTTGTTGTGAAGGAAAAGTAAATTGTGAACATGGTTCTATGGGTTCATGTTGCCACAATTGGAAGAAGTGTCATATGATGAGAAAAATAATGACCATTGTTGTTATTCTTATAGCTTTCTGTTTAGGATCACAGTGGGGTGAATTAAAATCAGAAGTTCGAGGTTCTCGTTTCGAGCGAGGTGGAATGATGAATTGGGGTGGTTACGGAAATAGATTTGAAGACAAAATAAATAACAATGGAAAACAAACAGTGGGTGAAGTGAAGGTAGAAGTTACTAAGCCTGCTGTTACAAATCCAGCTCAATAAAAATTGATTACACAAATTAAAAACTCTTGAGGCCTTGCCTCAAGAGTTTTTAATTTGTGTATTATTTTGTGATTCTTGAAAGTAATGCTTTGCGACGTGATGCTGTGTTCTTTTTTAGAACTCCCCTCTTACAAGCCTTATCTATCGCACTGTATGCTTTTGGTAGAAGTTTCTTTGCTCCTTCTTTATTTTTTTCTTTAATTAATTTCTCAATGGCTTTGATTGATTCTTTAACAATTTTTTTGTTACGATCGTTCATGGCCTTCTTTACAAGAGATCCCTTTAGAGCTTTTTTTGCTGATTTTGTTATGGGCATAAAATATAATTACCTATTATTAATGACTGATTACTAATTTAGATTCTTTGATTCAAATTAAGCCGAGACACCAGCCCCTCTAAAGAGGAATCCCCAGCAGAGGGACAAAATCGAATAAATAAATACTAACAGAAAAACGACGAAAAGTAAATGGCTGTATATTTTATATAAAAAAAGTATAATAAGAACATGATTGCATATATCAAGGGAGAAATTATCCATATTAATGAAAAATTCATGATCGTCAACACTGGAAGTGTTGGTTATAAGGTGTTTGTTTCACCAGAGATTATTCAATCTTTTAAACAAGGAGACCCCGCATCTTTGTTTACTTATACGGCTGTACGCGAAAATTCACTAGATTTATTTGGTTTCCGTAACATTGAAGAACTTTCATTCTTTGAATTACTGCTAGATGTTTCCGGTATTGGCCCACGCTCAGCTCTGTCTATTATTTCTTTAGCTCCAATTGAAACTATTAAAAGAGCTATCGCTACAGGTGATATTGGTTATTTAAATAAAGTCTCAGGAATTGGTAAAAAAACAGCTGAAAAAATAATAATTGAACTTCGCGATAAATTAAAACTCTACGCTGAAGGAGAAGATACTCCTGGATCCCTTAGAGAAGAAGGTGATATTATTGAAGCTCTCAAATCTCTTGGTTATTCTCAAAACGAAGCTCGAGATACCCTGAAACAAGTCCCCTCCACTATTGAAGGAACAAATGCCCGGATCAAAGAAGCCCTACGTATTCTGAGTTCTCATTAGTAATTAGTAATAAGTAATTTGTAATTATTTAGATGCCAGAACTCCCCGAAGTCACAACTACCGTCAATGGATTAAAAAAGGCGCTAAAAGGTCTCTCTTTTGTAGATGTCTGGACTGATTTAGATAAAGAGAATCCAATTAAACAATTTAAAAACACAATTAAAGATAGGACTTTTTTTAATAAATTTAAAAAAGAAATTAAAAGATTAAAAATATTAAGTGTAAACAGAAGGGCAAAAAATATACTAATAAATCTATCAAATAATAAAACAATTTTAATCCACCTCAAAATGACCGGCCACATTATTGTCGGTAAATACATTTACAATAAAAAAGAAAACAAATGGATCCCAGATGAAAAGGAGAGGCGTGAACTTCATGACCCATACAATCGTTTCATTCATGCCGTCTTTTTACTTTCAAATAATAAGCATATGGTTTTTTGTGATTCACGCAAATTTGGCAAAATAACAATGATCTCAACTTATAAAATAGATGAGACTATTCACTTGAAAAATATTGGCCCAGAACCACTCGAAGATATTTTTACTTTTATTAAATTCAAGGAAAGATTGTTGATTAAGCCAAATAAAAATATAAAAACAGTTTTAATAGATCAAACTATAATTGCTGGTATAGGAAACATTTATTCAGATGAGATGTTATGGCTCTCTTCTATTCACCCAGAATCAAAACCTTGCTGTATTCCTACCAAAAACCTCCAATTACTCTATAAATCGATGAAAGAGGTATTAAATAAAGGGATTGATTTTGGCGGAGATTCTATGTCAGATTATCGTGATATAGATGGTAAACGAGGTAATTTTCAGAATCACCACAATGTATATCGTAAAAACAAAGAAAAGTGTGGTAAAAATAGTTGCAAAGGTGTTATAATAAGAAAAGTCTTAGATGGGAGGAGTGCACATTTTTGTAATGAGCATCAAATATTATTTAAATAAAAAATTCATAAATTATATGGCAGATAAAAAAGATGATAAAAAGAAAGATGATAAGAAATCAAAACCTAAACATAAAAGTGGAGGTGAGATGAGTTTCGGTATGGAGATTATTCTATTTATGGTAGCGATCTTCGTACTGTGGATTCTGATGGGTAAACCTCAAACACCAAATGCGGACAAACCTTTTATAAAAGGAACAAATCCTCAACAGGTTCAACAATAATTATTGTAAAATTTGGAAGAGTGCTACTCCAGTAGCTACTGAAACGTTCAGAGATTCTTTTTTCCCGTGCATAGGTATCTCCACAACTTTATCACAAATATCAAGAACTTTTTTGGATAATCCTGTGACTTCAGAACCTATTATAAAAGCCATCTTTCTAGGTTTTTTGTATTCATGGTAATCTATTGCCTTTTTATCTTGTTCAAGTGCTACTATTTCACAACCTTGTTTTCTTAGACTTTTCATTAAAGGAAGTAGGGTTTTCTTGTATTCCCATGGAATCCATGTTTCTGCCCCCAAAGCACTTTTGGCTATATCTTTCTGTACCCTATCAAACTTGTCTGTAGGCCTTGGTGTACACCCCACAAGGTATATCTTATCTATCCCCACAGCATCGGCTGTCCGAAAAATAGCCCCGACATTTATAGCCGAGCGAATATCAGGAAGAATTAAGATATTTGAATTCTCTTTATTATTAATTTTTTTTTTCATAAAAAATAATTTTATTGTATCTCAATTTTTATTATTAATTTCATATGACTCATAAATTCTTTCAGACATTATTTCTCTATCTTCTATCATCTCTTCTGTTGCACTAATATAACATAATTCTATTTCTTTATCTTTATATTTTTTAGTATAAACAAAAGGGTGGCAATCAAGTGAGAGATATTTTTCTTTCAATTCACTATCATTTTTGAAATATAATTCTCCTCCTGTTACAAAAGCAACAATTTCCCCATCAAGATATATACCTGTACCAGAAAACATAGGTTTTGTACTTATTCCATTTATATGTCCCAATACATCATATATAATATATTCAGTATAGGAATTATCATTTTTCATGTTATTTTAATTTTGATAAATCACCATTTATAATCTTGGGTATCATTCCATATAATTCTTCTTTGTATTTGGAACTTTCATCTATGGGATTTAATATAAAAATTGGTTTTTTTAGATAAAAAGCTATTGCCATTTCCATTAGAACAGCACCACCTATATACCCATTCTTACCATTCTTTTTATAGTTTAATACAAGAACAACATCTCCTTTTTCAACTTCAATAAAATGTTTTTTGGTTAAATATGCCTTCCTTTTGTAATCTTCGGGTCTTTCCATCCAAGTTTTATATGTCTCTACTTTGAAATCACCAGTCTTTTCCATTTTATTAGCAGTAAGTGGAATTACCACTTTAAACCCTGAGTTTTTCAACTGTTTTTTTACCTCAACAACTTGTTTATAAAATGATGCACTAGAACATATAACTATTGTTTTATTTATTTTCTTTTTCATATTATTTTAATAATTTTTCTTTTGCTATATTAAAAAGTTTTAACATATCTTCTACTATTAAAACCTGTATAAATTTACTCTTTTCTTCTTCAGAAAGATGAGATAAATCATCAATCTTTCGAGTTTCAAATCCAGTTGCCTTGCCATCTTCTATCTGTAGGTCAGAAATAGAACCTTCGTATAGATAAGCATATTGTGAACGAAATGTATTATTGATCATATTTGTAACTTGATCAAAATTTTTCTTTTTCATTTTAGTTAAAAACAAAAGTTTACTTGTATCAATATCAACTCCAGTCTCTTCTTTACATTCTTTAATAGCGGTATCTTCGTATGACATATTAGGCTCTACATGACCCCCTACTGTCGCATCTAGCTTATCTGGATAAGTATCTTTATCTTTTGCTCTGTGTTGAAAAATGATCTCTCCTTTTGGAGTTAAAAAGAAGACGTGTATTTCACGATGTAGAAGTCCTTCTTTGTGGATTTTCTCACGAGTTTCAAGGCCTATAACTTCATCATTCTCGTTTACTACTTCTAACATTTCTAATGTATTACTCATATTTAATATTATAACAGAATTCAACAAAAGTTCGATTCTCGTCTTTATTAAGTCAAACTACATAAAAAATTACCTTGTATTAAAAGGTAATCGAACTCAAAACTTGAGGGTCCCCAGAACAGGAGATTATTATAACCATATTATCTAAGGAGAGATATGTGAGAGGGCTATATAATCAGTTGTTGTTTATAAAAGCGTTGCAGAGAGAGGAAATGGTTAGTAACTGACTTTAATTATATTTTTTATCCATTTCTTTTATTAAAATAGGTCTTCTTTTCTTCCAATCTTCTTTTAGTAAGCCGAACATCGTTTCATTGTGTATCTTGCCTGTTGCCTTGCTTTTAGCTGCTTTTCTTTTAATCCCCTCAAGAACATAACCCATTTTTGACTGAGTAGCCCTTGATGCTACATTGTCTTCAAAAATTGGAGATTCTAATCTTCTTAATTTAATTTTATTAAAAATAAAATCATTTAAAGCAATTTTTGCTTCAGTCACATATCCATTTCTCCAATATTTTTTATTTATCCAAGAGCCTGTTTCTCCTGTGCCAGAAAATCTATTTATTTTAAATACTTCAACTGCTCCAATAATCTTTTTCTCTGATTTTAATTCAATAAAAAACAAGTAGGCATTGGGCTCTTTCTTTTTCCATTCTTTGTTTTTTAAATCAATAAACCATTCTGCATCTTTTCTTTTATACGGATATGGAACACTTACCATCATTTTTGCTACATCATAATCTCCAATTCCTTCAACAACATCTTTCCAATCAGACATTTTTGGTTTTCTTAGTATTAATCTTTTTGTTTCTAGTTTCATATTTTAATTATATCAGAAATACCAAAAAGTTCGATTACTGTCTAAGTTAAATCAAACTACCCAAAAACATCCTTATAATGAAAGGAATCGAACCA
>JBBQGX010000008.1:0-22211 GCA_038323465.1 Minisyncoccia bacterium
ATTAGAACTGTCACTAAGCGTAGAATGTGGAAACGTATTACACAGAAAGAGGGTAAAATAGAAACTATTCAATCTTACTTAGGTCTTTTGAAGCACGGTAATGCGAAGAAGATTACTAAAGAAATATCTACAAAATATATTAAAGAAAATTAATTTTAATTCCATTAGTTATTCATTCAATCAGTATACACGAAAAAGAACGATATTTTATCGTTCTTTTTCGAATGCGCGGTCGACCGGACTTGAACCGGCAACCTCCCACGTGACAGGCGGGTGCTACTAACCAGTTGAGCTACGACCGCAAATTATTTCTTCTTAAAATACCTTACTAACATAACATAAAATGGAAAATAATTCCATTCTTTGTGTCGACGGCAGGAGTTGCACCTGCGACCTTCTCTTTATGAGTGAGATGCTCTAACTACCTGAGCTACGCCGACATTTTTTCGGCAGCTTGAGACATTTTGGCTTGTCACATGCCGAATTGTTGCGGGAGGTCGAATCGAACGACCGTCTTAAGGTTATGAGCCTTACGAGATACCATTTCTCTATCCCGCGATGTTGTATTTAAATGTAAATTAAATAAAAATAGAGGTGAATCCTCCTTTGTTTACTTTAATACTTTTATAATAACCCGAAATAAGAAATTTTGCAATGGTTGAACATACCCATTTCTTATAGTATTATAAAGGCTATTAACCTACAATAAAAATGAAAAAATCACCCCTATCTTACATTGAAATATCTAAAGCTAATTTGATACATAATATCAAGCAATTTAGAAGTCTCGTTAATAAAAACACTAAAATTGTCAGCGTTATAAAATCCAACGCCTATGGTCATGGAGATCAAATTGTCGCAAAGATTCTAAACCCATACACGGATTATTTTCAGGTAAACAGTATTGAAGAACTAGAAAGAGTTAGAGCAGTAACAAAGAAACCAATATTGGTATTTGGATATCTTAATGAGAGTGGGATAGAGGAGTCCATAAAGCTCGATGCGATAATTTCTGCTTTTGATTTGATTCATTTATTCCAGATAAATTATATTGCAGGTAAATCAAAAACTAAAACGAAAGTTCATTTGGGGATAGATTCATATCTCGGAAGGGAAGGTATTATGCCAAACCAAATCGATAATTTAATAAAAGAACTAAAAAATTTAAAAAATATAATTTTAGATGGTGTTTATTCGCATTTTGCCAATATTGAAGATACGATGAATTTCAGTCATGCAGAGCGTCAGATAGATACTTATCATAAGGCTGTTGATATTTTTAAATCAAATGGATATGAGAATATAAAAACTCATATTTCAGCCACTTCTGGAATATTGGTCTATGATAATAAAAATAGTAAACATAGTCTCGTAAGGCTTGGGATAGGACTCTATGGTATGTGGCCATCGACTCACTTAAAATTTTTAAATAAAAAAAAGATTACATTAAAACCTATTTTAAGATGGGTGACACACGTAGCTCAGGTAAAAGTTCTCCCACCAAACTATCCTATTGGGTATGGGTTGACTCATATCACAAAGAAAAAGACGGTTATAGCTGTTATTCCTCAGGGATATGCGGATGGATTAACTCGATCTCTTTCAAATAAGGGTAGAGTTTTGATAAAAGGTAAATATGCAAAAATCCTAGGTCGTGTAGCAATGAATATGTTTGTGGTAGATGTTTCAAATATCAAAGATATAGTACCAGGAGATGAAGTCGTCATATTTGGGACTCAAGGTAAGAATGAGATTACAGCAGAAGAACATGCCGAGATTATAGATACTATTAATTATGAAGTTACAACTCATATCAGTCCATTTTTACCGAGAATTGTAGTATAGTATTATTAATTTTTAGCCGTCATAGCTTAGTGGTAAAGCACTGTCTTGGTAAGACAGAGACCGTGGGTCCGATTCCCACTGACGGCTCAGGTAAGTAGTATTATGAGTCAAGCCGAAGTAGCTCAGTTGGTAGAGCAATGGTATCGTAAACCGTAGGTCGCCAGTTCGATTCTGGCCTTCGGCTCAATTTATAAAAAACCTAATAGTATTATTAGGTTTTTTATAAATTATTTAATATAAAATTTTCTAATTTTCTCTGCGGCAATTTTTACTTCATCGATTGGAGGAACAAGAGCAAAACGAACATAATTACTCCCTGGATTAAATCCATCTTTATCTATATCTGAAATCCAAGCACCGGGGGTTGTCACTATTGCGAGCTCTCTAGAAAGGAGCTGTTTGGCAAATTCTACGGAGGACATACCGTTTGGGGCTTTTTGCCATAGATAAAAAGTTGCTTCACTTCTACAGAGTGGCCAGCCAGCATCGGCAAAGGCGGAGAGCATGATATCTCTTTTTTCTCTGTACTCTTTTCTCATACTCTCGGCGTGTTCTTCGTCAGAAAGTGCAGATATAGCTCCTTCTTGGATAAAGTTCGGAGTACCTGAGTCAATATTTGTCTTTAGTTTTTTAAATTTTTCGATAATATCTTTATCTCCAGCTACCCATCCTACTCTGTATCCTGTCATATTATTTCTCTTGCTAAGTGAGTAAAAAGTTATAATACCTTCCTTAACAACTTCTAAAATTGATAGTGGTATATCATCAAAGTATGTATCAATATAACAACCTTCATCGGAAGCTATAATAATATTGTATTTTTTTGCCCAAGATATTAAACCTTCATAATATTCTCTACTTGCACAAGCTCCAGTCGGAGAGTTTGGATAATTTATCCAAATAATTTTTGCTTTATCTGCTATATCTTCGGGTATAGATTTATAGTCTAGTAAGAAATTATTTTCTTCAAGTAGTGGAACAAAATAGGGAATACCTCCTGCAAATAAAGTTCCCGTTTTCATCGGTGGATATCCTGGACTTGGTAAAATAACGATATCTTCATTGTTTATAAATGCTTGTGGCAAGTGGAATACTGCTTCTTTTGATCCTAGGGTAGAACATACTTCAGTATTTGGATCTATATCTATAGAGAATCTCTTTTTCATCCAATTAGAAATCGCTTGACGGTACTTCAAATTACCTATATAGCTTGGGTATCCAGCACTGGAGTATTTATCAATCCCTTCTTTTGTAGCGATGGCGACAAGTTCTGGGGTTGGGGCGGTAGGATCTCCAACTCCGAAATCAATCGGAGTTATCCCTTTCTCTTTTAATTCTGAGACTAATTTATTTACTTCATCAAAGGCGTAGCCTCCAAGACTATTTAATTTATCTGAGCCTGAAATAATCATCTATTTAATAAGATTTAAATTTAATAATGTTTTATCTACTATTTTGGCATTATCATCTCCGATTGGGCACATAGGCAGACGATAAATATTTTGGCATAATTTCATTTTATAAGCCGCATACTTTACAGGGATAGGATTTGTCTCAATAAATAAATTTTTAAACAAAGATTCAAATTTATTATTAATTATTTCTGCTTTTTCAAAATCTTTATCAAGTAAAGCATTAACCATTTCTACTATATCATTTGGGATAATATTGGATGCAACAGATATAACCCCACCAACTCCACAATCTCGCATAGTTTGGAAAGTAATTCCATCATCTCCTGATAAAACTGTGAAATTTTCTATTTTTTGTTCGCAAACATTTTTTATTTGTTCTAGATCTCCTGAGGCTTCTTTGACCCCAATAATATTTTTTATTTCTTTAGTTAATTTAACTAAAGTTGCCGTTTCTAAATTTACTCCCGTTCTTCCTTTTATGTTATATAAGACAACAGGTAATTTTGTTTCCTCAGCGATAGTTTTGAAATGCAAATACAATCCATTTTGTGTTGGTTTATTATAATAAGGATTAACAAGGAGAATAACATCAGCCCCGGCTTCTTCCGCTTTCTTTGTTTTATCAATTGATTTTTTAGTATTATTGGTTCCAGTCCCTACCATCACAAGACAACGTCTAGCAACACGCTCTTTGGCTTTTTTAATTAATAAGATACACTCATCGTCTTCTAATGTTGGGCTTTCTCCTGTGGTGCCACAGATAACTATTCCTGTGACCTTACTTTCTATTTGTTTATCTAGTAGTACATCAAATGCTTCAAAGTCTATAGAACCATCCTCATTGAACGGGGTAATAAGAGCAGTCCAAACTCCTTTTAATTTATTTGTATCCATAATATTATAAGTTTCTCATTAATTTATAATTAAATTTTTACGGGATTATTTATTTAAAAAATCTTCCATAGTAAATAGACCATATTTTCCGTTTAACCATTCTGCACCCTTTACTGCACCTAGTGCATAACCTCCTCTGTCGCGCGCACTATGAGTAATAGTTATGGTATCTGAAGCTGAATCAAATCCGACAGTATGACTAAAGTTTACTGGGCCTCCACGAGTAGAAGAGAAATGAATTTCATTTGGATTAATTCTTCTATCCAATTTATCATATATGGCAGAATCTTTTCTAAATATTTTTTCTAGAAGTATTTTACTTATTTCTTTGGCTGTGCCTGAAGGTGAGTCAGCTTTATTATTGTGGTGGAGTTCTATTCCCCAGATATCATACTCTTCATAATTGTTTATAAGTTCTGCTGCACGCTCTATCATTTTATAATATAGATTTACCCCAATAGAAAAGTTTGCTGACCATAAAATACCAATTTTATTACTTTCAGATAATTTTTGAATTTCAGGTAATTTCTCCTGCCATCCTGTTGTACCTATAACGATATTTTTATTTGCCTCTATTGCAACTTTGATATTTTCTATTACAGCAGAAGGAGAGGAAAAATCGATTATCACATCTACTTCACTTAAGTCTGCTTCTTTAATATTTTTGTAATTAGCCTGTTTATGCACTTGATCAATAATAACTCCCACTGTGTGACCACGTGCAAGAGCGATTTCTTTTATTTTTTGACCCATTCCTCCAAATCCTATAATTACGATATTCATATTTAAATTTTAGCAAAATTGAATGATAATAGCAAAAATCGTCTATATTTTATAGACTTTGTGGAAAGAGCTCGCTTTTGATATAATCTATAATAGTATTATTAAAATATTAATAATTAAAAATATTTATGAAAGATAACAAATTAGCTATCATTGGGGCGACGGGTCTTGTTGGAAAAATAGTTCTTGAAATTCTTGAATCAAAAAAGATTATTTCTGATATTAATCCAGACAATCTTATTTTTGTTGCATCAGATAAATCTATTGGTAAAACTATTTCTTTCTTGGGTAAAGAGATATCTCTAATCTCGGCTCATGATGCTATCGCTCTTGCACCGAAATACATTATCATGTCTGCTGGTGCATCTGCATCACGTGAATTAGCCCCTTTATTTGTGGCGGGAGGTAGCACTGTGATAGACAATTCTTCTGCTTGGCGCACGTATCCCGAGATACCTCTCATTGTTCCAAGTATTTCAACTTGGTCTCCTACTTATAAACCAGAAATTATAGCCAATCCAAACTGTGTAGCCATTATGATTGCTATTTCTCTTTCTCCATTTATAAATCTAGATTTGAATTCTGTTTCAGTTAGTGCGATGCAAGCAGTCTCTGGCGCTGGATATAAAGGTCTCACGGCTCTCGAAGAAGAAACTAAAAATAACGATGGAGTTAAGTCTTCTATCTCACCATTTGTTTCAAACATTGCATATAATATTATTCCGGCTACTACTTTAAACATTGATTCACCTCGTTACAACGAAGAAGAAGTCAAAATAATGTTTGAAGTTCCGAAAATTTTAGGCAAATCAGTAGTTGTTTCAGCTATATCAAACAGGGTTTCTATTCCGAGAGGTCATAGTGCAACTATTCGTATGACTTTCAATACAAAGTACACAGAAGAAGAGATGATAAAACTTTTAAAGAAAGCTCCACAAATAAAATACTCCGAAGAACCACTTGGTCCATACGATGTAGTGGGCAAAGACTACGCCATCGTTCGGAGTTTCCGCCAAGACATTAATAATAAAAATGTTTTTGAATTTTTTGTAACATCGGACAATCTTCGAGTTGGAGCGGCTTACAATGCTGTCGCTATCCTTGGTAAATTAACAGGGGAGTATAATGAGAAATCCTACTCATAAAATTATATGCAAACACAAGTTTATAAATGTGGTGGAAAATTTTTTGTCGCTCGAATTATTATTTCTTTTTTTAAAGAACTTTCTGAAAACTTAAAAGACAAAAAAAATAATACTCTTTTTGTTATTTCAGCTATGAATGGCATGACTCGTCTTTTGCGCTTAGTCTTTATGATTAAGACCGAGGTTAAAATTGATGAAGATTTAAAAACTCTAATGATTTCATTGTGTTTGAGTGAATTCAAGAGAGCTCATACCAATTTAATTGCTGAATTATTTACTGAAGATAATAATGAAATACCTTTATCAGATTTTGAAGAATTATATGTATCTCTTGAGAAGAGTATTTCGGCTTATCAGGCGATAACAAATAAAGATGAATTTTATGCCACAATTCTTCAATATGGAGAATTGGCCAGTTCAAAAATTCTCTCCAATTACATCAATACTCTTAAATTTAAAAATACTTGGTTTGATGCTCGAGATTTTGTTGTGACTGATAATGATGCGAAAGAAGCCGTAATTTTAAATATTAAAACTGAGTATCAGGAAATGTTTAAAAATAATAAGATATTAATTACCCAAGGTTTCATTGGTCGCGACAAAGACGGTCATAATGTCGTGGTTGGTTTTGATGGTAGTGATTATTCGGCGGCTTGTTTTGCAAATTCATTGGTTGGAGAAGATTATGAGACCTCTCTGACATTTTGGAAAGATGTTGATGGAGTTTACACTGATAATCCAAACAAAAATCCAGAAGCTAAATTAATTCCAGAGATGGATCGCAAAGCTTATGCCCGCAACGCCGAAGTCAACAATTCTTTTGTTGTTCGCCCTGATTCAATTTCCAATCTTGCAAAAAATATTGAAGTCACTATACGATCTTTTATTGATTTCGAAAATCCTGGAACCAAGATAAAATAGTTTTTATATTACAATACTAAATATGGCACAAGATACAGAAGAAATCAAAAAAGAGATAGAAAAAATGGAGACAGAAATGTCTGCAAATGATTTTTGGATTGATAAAGAAAAAGCTAGAGGTGTCATTAAAAAAATTGCTGAATTAAAAGATGAATTATTGGGTGCTCGGAAATACGATAAAGGTAATGCGATTTTGTCGATTCTCTCTGGGGCCGGTGGGGATGATGCGGAAGATTTTTCTTCTATGCTTCTCCGTATGTATTTTAAATTTGCTGAGCGTAAAAATTGGCAAGTTAATCTTATTCATGAGAATAAAAATGATGTCGGAGGTTATCGCAATATTTCTATTGAAGTTGTTGGCAAGGGGGCATATGGAATTCTAAAAAATGAATCAGGTGTTCATCGCCTCGTCCGTATTTCACCATTTAATGCCAAGAGTCTTCGACATACATCTTTTTCTCTAGTAGAAGTAGTTCCAAAAATAGAAAAGAATAATGATGTAATCGTGATACCACCTGAGGATTTAAAAATTGAATTTTCAAAATCTGGTGGTCCTGGGGGGCAAAATGTAAACAAGCGTGAGACGGCTGTTAGAATAGTTCATCTACCTACAAACATCGCTGTCTCTGCTTCAACTGAACGCTCTCAAGAACAGAATCGTGAAAGAGCAATGGAAATACTAAAAGGTAAATTATTTAAGAAAAGAGAAGAAGATAAAGAAAAAGAAAGGTCTGGTATGGCTATCTCAGGAACAGTCGAGATCGAATGGGGGAGCCAAATTCGCTCATATGTTCTCCATCCTTATAAAATGGTCAAAGATCATCGAACTGGAGTTGAAATTCATAATGTTGACTCTGTCCTCGAAGATGGCGTGATAGATGAATTCATTGTTGCGGAAGCGACATTGTGATAAACTTAAAGAATTGATGATTTATTTTGATAACGTTACAAAAAAATATAAAAATAATTCTTCTCTCGAGGAAATTACATTATCTATTGCTCCGGGGGAATTTGTTTCAATCGTTGGTCACTCTGGTGCTGGTAAAACAACTCTAACAAGACTAATCTTGGCTGAAGAGGCTCCAACTTCTGGAAAAGTATTTTACGAATCAACCGATATTCATAAATTAAATAAGCGTGATCTCATGAATTTCCGTCGCAAGATTGGCGTTGTTTTCCAGGATTATCGATTACTTCCCAATAGAACTGCTTTTGAAAATATAGCTTTTGCTATGGAAGCTACAGGTAAATCTGATTCAGAAATAATGGAAGATGTTCCTCATGTTCTTGAACTTGTTGATCTAACTAACAGGGCATTTCACTTTCCATACCAGCTCTCCGGTGGTGAGAAGCAACGCTTGGCGATAGCTCGTGCTATTATTACGCAACCCGATATTATTATCGCTGACGAGCCGACTGGTAATCTTGACCCTATGAATACAAATGAGGTTATTAATATTCTTAAAAAAATTAATGATTTAGGTACAACCGTCATTATTACAACCCACAACCGAAGTGTTGTTGATCAGATCAAAAAAAGAGTCATTACTCTCGAAAATGGTCGCATCATTCGTGATGATAAAGAAGGCAAATATATGCTATAATATATTTATATGTTGAGAATCCATGCTAAAAGAATAATAAAATCAGGTTATAAAAGCTTCGTTCGAAGTGGTTTTACTTCTATTGCGAGTATTTTAATAATGACGATAACTCTTTTTGTTATCACTTCTATGATTTTTGTTAAAGCATCTTTGACTAAGTCATTGAATGATATAAAAAAACAAGTTGATGTAACAGTATACTTTATTCCGGGAGCTGAAGAAGCTTCAATCTTGAAAATTGAGGATTCTTTGAAAAAATTACCAGAAGTTAAAACTATTTCCTATACATCATCAGATGAAGCATTATCAAATTTTAAAGATAAACATTCAAATGATTACCTTACCCTCCAAGCTCTAGATGAACTAAGTGATAATCCTCTCGGAGCCTCCCTCAATATTAAAGCCAATGATCCATCTCAATATGAAAGTATTGCGAAGTATTTCGAAGATGATAACGCATTATCTCAAGGATCTCTAACTATTATAGACAAAGTAGATTATAAGAATAATAAAGTAGTTATTGATAGACTAACTTCTATCATAACAGGAACTAAAAAACTTGGCTTTATTGTTTCTTTTGTTCTTATTATTATTTCTATAATTATTACTTTTAATACAATTCGTCTAATCATTTATATGTCTCGAGATGAAATCAGTGTTATGAGACTCGTCGGAGCGGGATCTCGATATGTTAGTGGTCCATTTATAATCTCTGGAATTTTAGTTGGACTTTGTGCTTCGGTTCTGACGAT
The DNA here is from genome assembly GCA_038323465.1 of Minisyncoccia bacterium. Taxonomy (GTDB): domain Bacteria; phylum Patescibacteriota; class Minisyncoccia; order Phycocordibacterales; family UBA9973; genus UBA8515. The sequence goes on from JBBQGX010000008.1 coordinate 9,360, forward strand.
ACTAATTTTTATTCCTATTTCAATTTGGCTTGGAAATAATATGACGAATTTTATAGGGCTCAACTTGTACGACTACTATAAATCAAATTTCTTTCAGCTATTTATCATAATGCTTGGCTCAGGTGTTATTCTTGGAAGTATTTCGAGTTCATTCGCTATTAATCGATACTTAAGAAAATAATTTATGAATAAAATTATTGATAAAAAACTAGAGAGTAGTTTGTCTAATTGTAAATATATTTTTGTCGTCGGTGGAGTTATCTCTGGTGTTGGTAAAGGGATTACGGCTTCCTCGATTGGTCGGATTCTTTCTGATCGTGGACAAGTAGTTACTTCTATAAAAATTGATCCTTATATAAATATTGACGCGGGAACCATGAATCCAACTGAGCATGGCGAAGTTTTTGTGCTTGATGACGGAGACGAGACTGATCAAGATATGGGAAACTATGAGCGTTTCTTAAATATAAATTTATCTCGCACGAATTACATGACGACTGGCCGAGTATATCAGAGTGTCATTGAACGTGAACGAAATTTAGAATACGGAGGAGCCTGTGTTCAAGTTGTACCTCATATTCCACTGGAAGTTATTCGTCGTATTGAAGAGGCTCGCGATAAAGCGCAGGCTAATATGGTCATTATTGAAATCGGAGGCACGGTTGGTGAATATGAAAATATTCTCTTCTTGGAAGCTGCTCGATTGATGAAAATCAAAAGTCCTAAAAGTGTTTTCTTTGTGATGGTTTCTTATCTGCCTATTCCTTCAATGGTTGGCGAGATGAAAACCAAGCCTACCCAGCATGCTGTTAGAACTCTCAATGCTTCTGGGATTCAACCAGATATAATTATTGCTCGAAGTAGTTTACCACTTGATGATAGAAGAAAAGAAAAAATTTCAATGTTTTGTAATGTTCCCAAAGATCGTGTCATCTCAGCTCCTGACGTCAAAAGTATTTATGATATTCCAATAAATTTTGAAAAAGAAGGATTGAGTGACATTATTTGTGAATCTCTTGGTATGACTTGTGGAGTTGTTCCTAATGAAAAATCTATAAAATGGGCTAAGTTTGCTAAAGGAGCACATAATCATGATAAAAATCCGCTAAACATTGCTATCGTTGGTAAATATTTTAATACTGGTGATTTTACTCTTTCGGATTCATATCTTTCTGTTATTGAAGCTATTAAATATTCTGCATACTCAACAGGTTGTAAACCAATCCTAACTTGGATTTCTTCGATGGATTATGAAAAAAATCCGAAGCGTATAAAAGAACTTTCTAAATATGATGGTATCATTGTACCAGGGGGCTTTGGCTCTCGCGGTATTGAAGGGATTTTGAAAGTTATTGAATATGCTCGTAAAAACAATACTCCATATTTTGGATTATGTTATGGTATGCAACTTATGGTCATAGAATATGCCCGCAATGTCTTAAAATTGAAAGATGCTAATACTCGCGAAGTAAATGCAAATGGTAAAAATTTAGTTATCGATGTTATGGAAGATCAGAAGGAAAAAATTGAAAAGAAAAAACTCGGTGGTAGTATGCGCCTTGGTGCATATTCTGCTGAATTGAAAAAGGGGACTGTTGCCATCAAGGCTTACGGGACTAATTCTATCTCAGAACGACATAGACATCGCTATGAAGTTAACAATGACTACAGAGAGCGCCTAGAGAGCTCAGGGCTTGTATTCTCAGGACTATCTCCAGATGGTAAACTCTGTGAAATTGCTGAATTACCAGCAAGTGTGCACCCATTTTTCCTTGGTACACAGTTTCATCCAGAATTCAAAGCTCGCCCTCTTTCTCCTCATCCACTTTTTACAGCTTTCACCAAAGCTTGTTTGAAGAATAAAAGAAAGTAGTAAATAATTAACTCAATTCATCGCTCCCATCTCGCATTTTACTTTTCTTTATGATTTCTAAAACTTGATCTTCATCATCGGTAATGATAAATCTTTCGAGATCAGTCGCTGAGATAGTTTTATACTTTTCTACAAATTGCTCCTCGAGCATTTTTTTTATTGGAGTCCAAAATTCGACTCCGTACAATACAACAGGAAGAGGTTTAATTTTTCCAGTTTGAAGATGAGTTAAGAGTTCAAAAAATTCATACATCGTACCTGTTCCACCAGCACAGAAAATACAAACCTCTGTTGTATATTTCATTGAAACCTGTCTAGCAAAGAAAAAATGAAAAGGGATTTCTTTTGTAACATAAGGATTCGTTGCCTGTTCATGAGGGAGTCTAATCGTTAATCCAATAGATTCTACTCCAGCATCAAAGGCTCCTCTATTTGCTGCTTCCATAATACCACCTCCGCCACCAGTTATGATGATATAATTTAATTCTTTGGCAATTCGATATGCAAGTTTATTGACTCTAATATATTCTGGATGATCTGTTTTTAGTCTAGCTGATCCATAAAAAGTGACTGATGGACCTAAATCTTTTACAAGGTCAATTCCTTGACGGAATTCTCCTTGGATCTCACAAAGTTTTGCTTCTTCTCCATCTTTACCAGCGAGGGTGATGCAACCATTTTTAATATCGTCTGCGGTTATGTGCCTAGGCTCGTATTTTATTTCTGTATTCATAGGTATGATTATATATTAAAAATGCTTGTTTTCCAAACTGTCTTTTTTAGTATTTTATGGTAATATAATGGTGTTAAAGGTATTGGAAGAAAAATAAATATTGCCAGATCGTCTAATGGCCCGCCCGCAACGTCTGAGTAACTAGCGATGGCGGGCGGGTAGGATAATTACCCTCATTTTGTTATATTTAAATATTGCCAGATCGTCTAATGGTAGGACACCTCCCTCTGGAGGAGGTTATCTTGGTTCGAGTCCAGGTCTGGCAGCAATCAAAAAAAGCCTTATAAAATAAGGGTTTTTTTGATTGCTGCCAGAAGAAAGCAAACTTCTTTGCTTTCGTCCTAGACGAGAAACGCTTTTCCGTGTGAGTGTACTCACGAACGGAAAAGCTGTACTGAACCTGTAAGGTTCGAGAAACGTACTCGTGGTCCAGGTCTGGCAGCTACATATTTTAATTATAAATTGGTATAATGTTTCTATGAAAAAAGCAATTATTTTTGATTGGTCAGGGGTAATAAAAGATGCAGTAGAAGGCAATTTATGGATTAGTAATAAAATATTTGAAAAATTTAGTGCTAATAAAATATCTCTTAATGATTTGAGAGATAATTACGAACTTCCATATATGAAATTCTTTAATAAATACGTTCCTTCTCTAACACATAAACAAGAACAAGAATTATACAAGGAGCTCATACATAGTAGTGAGTGTCCTGAATCAGTTGCCTTCCCTGGAATAGTAAATCTAATAAAGCAATTAAAAGATAAAGGATACTTTTTAGCTGTTGTTAGTTCTGATTTTCCTGAAACACTTCTTAAGGAGATAGAACATTATGGTTTATCAAATATATTTGATGAAGTTATAACTGATGTACATGATAAATTTGAAGGAGTTGATAAAATTATAAAAAGTGAGAACTTAGACTTAAATAACACATTCTTTATTGGTGACAGTAATCATGAAATTGAAGTTGCTAAAAAAACAAATATTAAAAGTATCGCTGTAACATGGGGTTTTACAAGTGAAAATAAATTAAAGGACAAAAACCCAAACTATCTTGTTCATAATATTGGTGAATTAGAAGAAATACTACTAAAATAAGTTAAATAATGTATTTATGAAAAAAATTGGACAAGGATGGCAATATACAATATATGATTTAGATAATGGAAGAGTCTTAAAAAAGTTTCACTCATGGTTTCGTGCCTATCTAGTAATATTTAAACAAATTTTTCCATTTAATAATGATTCTTTATTTGAAATCCCTGCTTTTATAAAAGATTTAAAAGAGAAAGCTGATGTTTCATTTGAAATACTAAAAAGAAAAAATATTCCAAACGAATGGATGGCAAATCCTAAATTTATTAATAAATATGATTTTGAGCAAGATAAAGTTATTCCTCTTCATGATGTACTTACGGGAATAGATATTGAAGCTGATAAAAAGGTTATAGACCAATTTATCGAATTCAATAAAAAACTATTTGATTTAGGAGTAATTGATAAAGGTTTTAATATTACGAAAAATTTTGGAATTAATAATAAAGGAGAAATCGTTTTAATTGACATTGGAGAACTTTTTGACAACCCAGAACAGATAAGAAAACAACTTAAAAATCGTGGCTGGATACATGATTATGTAGCAGGGTGTATTAAAAATAAAGAGGTTCAAGAATATTTTATTGAAGAGATGGATAATAATTTCGGTATTAAGGAATAATACCCTTATTCTCCATCAAATAGGTTCCGACGTCGAACCAAACTGCCAGCAATCAAAAAAAACCTTATAAAATAAGGGTTTTTTGATTGCTGCCAGAAGCGAGTGATTGGGATCACTCGCGCCCTGGACGAGAAACGCTTTTCCATGTGAGTGTACTCACGAACGGAAAAGCTGTACTGAACCTGTAAGGTTCGAGAAACGTACTCGTGGTCCAGGTCTGGCATTTTGACGAAAAAGTTTTAGTCGAGGGAGATAAGTGTACTCACGGTCCTAGTCTCCCAGCCAGCACTTTTTAACTTTTTTTGATATAATATTTTTATGGAAGAAAAAACAATTAATGCTTTAAGATGGATAGTTTCAATTTTAGATAAAAATAATATTCCCTATAGAATAGGAGGTGGTTTTGCTGCCCATATTTATGGTTCATCACGACCAATTAATGATATTGATTTTTCTTTGTCAGGTGAATATTTTCCTATTATTGTTTCAGAAACTAAAGATTATATTACTTCTGGTCCGAAACATTATTTAAATGAAAAATGGGATTGTGATTGCATCTCGATTAATTATTTTGGACAAAAAATCGACATGACAGATATTGATACCTTAAAAATGAGTAATTTAGAAATGAATAAATGGTTCCAAACAAAAGAAGAATTTCGTAAATTTGATACAATTCGAACTAATGTTGAAGGGATATCAGTATCTCTCATAGACCCTAGAGATTTAGTTGGATATAAAAAACATCTTCTTGATAGAGATTATCAATTAATTGATGTTGAAGCAATTGAAGGATATATAGCTAAGATGGGTTTATAAAATAAGTTCCCACAGCGAACCAAACCCCCAGCAGTGATGAGAATACCAAAACAACAAGGATTATATCCTTGTTGTTTTGGTATAAATTTGGACAAAATTCAATAAGCTACATTTTTTAAACCAAGTTTGGTATAATGTAACCATGGAAAAAATAAAAGATATAAAAATATCAGAGGGTCCAGATGGTAAGACATTAGAACTAGGATTTTTTAGTACAAAGAATTCAATTGTTATTCTTGTATATCTATTTTTAGGTATACTTACTGTAGGATTTTTAGTTACTCCAATGATTAATTATAATGGGTCTCAAGTAGACATGAGTTTGCTTTCGAGGATAGAATTATTATTACCAATCTGGATTACTCCTCTTGCTATCTACTATTTATTTTATTATTCATTATCTATCATTTTTAATAAAAAAAATGATGGTTCAATTATAATTGAAAAACACGGATCCTTTTTTACTAAGAAAAAATTTTCATTTAATACTGACCAAAATTTAACTATTATTGGTAAAAAGGGTAGGATGTTTGCCAGAGGACTTAGTTTAAGATTGTTTGCAAAACCTACATATGAGTTGTCTATTAATTATGATTTAAATGGTGCAAGAAAAGAAACACTATTATATTTTGAGATAGCATATTATTCAACTGGGATTGGGTATGATATTGGTTTTCTTAATAAAGAACAGCTAGAGTATATTTCGAGTCAATTAAAAATACCATTAATTATTAAAGATAATTAATTTTAGTTTTGGTTATCCTTATCCCCCTCCATCAAAAAGGTTCCGACGTCGACCCAAACAGCCAGCAAAAGAAAAACTCACGAAAGTGTGGTTTTTCTTTTGCTGGGAGAAGCAAATAAACTTCTTCATTTGCGTCTAGGCGATCCACCAGAATCGAACCGTTGAGGAAATCGAAAGACTTTTCTGTGTTTGGTTACAAACATGAAAAGTACCCGCGACCGTAGGGCGAGAAAAGTGTAATCACGATCCCTGTTCGGCAGCAGTCTCATGCTAGCACGAGATACTTCGTAAGCTATTATTTTTTATATATTAGCGATATAATTAAATAATGAAATTTAATTTTTTTGAACAACCACCAAAACTTAAGAAGTTTGAAGACTTCAGGGATAAAGACTTATCCCATCAAGATTTTACTAATACAGATATCAATGTACTAAAAACAATAGATTTTGATAATAAAACAAAATGGCCTAGCCAAGAAAAACTACCAACCAATTTTAACCCAGCATCTATTTTAGAAAATTCAAAGAATCCAGGTTTGGGATTAAAAGAATTGCATATTCAAGGAATTACAGGGAAGGGCATTAATGTTGCTATTGTAGACCAAAAACTAGACACTAAACATAGCGAGTATTTTGAAAATTTATTAAGTTACGAGGAAATCAGAAACGTTTGTGATGAAATAAGTATGCACGGACCTGCTGTTTCTAGTTTATTAGTTGGTAAAAATTGTGGAGTAGCACCTGAATCAAATCTTTATTATAAAGCAACTCCTTCTGGTAAGAATTGTAATTGGAATAATCAAGCAGAAGCGTTAAATAAAATTATAGAGGATAATAAAAATTTTATAGAAGAAAATAAAATTAGAATAATTAGTTGCAGTTTAGGTTATCCAAATCCAGATTTTAAAGGAGATTTATCTTTATATAAAAAATCTATTGAGGAAGCAAAAAAGAATGGAATAATTTTTATTGATTCAAACACTCTTTTTGAATCTGGTTTTGTTGGTGGAGGAAGTTTTACAGATAAAGATAATATAGATACTTATGAAGAATGGTTGTTCACTCAAGAAAGCAAAAAAGATAAGAAATTTTTTGAAGGAAAAATAATAATTCCATGTGATTATAGAACAATAGCTTCTTCTTGGAATAAAAAAGAAATAGATGAACAAAGTGGATACGAATTTCATGGACAAGGTGGTGTGAGTTGGTCTATTCCTTATTTAGCGGGAGTATATGCTTTAATGTTACAAATAAAAAAAGATTTGACTGTAGAAGAAATGAACAAAATTTTAAAAGAAACTGCGAGAATAAATAAAAATGGTTTAAAAATTATTGATCCTCAAAAAGCAATAGAAAGTATAAAGAAATAGTTCGCTCGAGTTGCGTCGTTTTGATATGATAAAAGTAGTTAAAATAGCTTTATAGGGTAATGAACAGTTTGGTTCTAACTCGAGACGGCCAGCACTTTAAATATTATAATTTAAGGAATTATTTTGTACCTTTTTAGAACTCACGAACTTTGATATACTTAAAACATGAAAGAAAATATGTTTGAAAAAAGTTTAGAAACGAATAAAAGAGTAGAAATTACTTCAAGTCTGGAAAATAGAAGTGGTATCAATGAAAATTTTTCAATTAAAATTGAAAAGGACGGAAAACCCAAGTTGGTTGTTTTTGAAGATATCGATAAAACTCTTTTACATCTGGAACCAACTTATAATGAAATAAGAAAAAATATGTGGTCTGAAGCAGTTAAAAGAGATGGTATTGAATCTGTCAGTAAAGTTCACTTAGATGGTTTTCGTTTGGGGACAATGTGGAGAGAGCTTTATAGAATGCATGGTATCTATAATTTAGGAAAAGAAGAATGGAAAGATCCTAATGTTTATAGTGAAGAATTTTTGTCTATAGGTAAGGACGGAGAAAATATTGATAAACCTGGAGATAAATATCATGAATTTAGTGATAAGCTTTTAAGAAAATTTGATGACATTGCAGCTGCCACTGTCGAAAATCAAGCTAAAGAAAACCCTCATTTTTTTGATGATGCAAAAATAGAATCAACTTATAAACTAAACTCTTTATATAAACGATTGGGAGTAGTCGTTGTTGGGATGTCTGCTAATCCTAGAAAATTTATTGACTCTATCTGTAAATACACAGGATTGTCAGACAATTTTATTGATTGTGCCACAGACACCGATGTGCCGGGTACAAAAGAATACAAAATGGAATGGTTAATAAAAAGATTAGAAGACAAAGGCTTATCAGTTCCTTATGATAGATTGCTTGTTATTGGAGATTCGCCAGTTGGAGATGTTGGTAGTGCTAGTAGATTTCAAAAACTTGTTAAAGAAAAACACCCAGAAGTTTCTGCTTCGGGAATAGTAATAATAGGATCAGATGCTGATCTGAAAGTTGCTATTGATAAACTTGAGAACATTAATGATATAAATATTCATACATTTGATTATACAAAAGTCCCTGAAAATAAAAATGGAAAACCAGAATTATTTTCAAAAGGTAGAGATGAATTTTATAAAAAGATGAATTAAGTATGGAATCAAATAAAAATATTTCAAATGATAGGATTAACATCACATCAAATCTAAAGAAAATTGATGGTAGTTTCTCTAGTATTCAAATAAAAGTTGTTGGGGGAAATACCCCAATTGCTATAGCTTTTTTTGATATAGATAAAACTCTGGCCCATCTAGATATATTATACAAAGAGGCTATTCATAAATTATTCCCCAAGGAAGATAAAGATGAATTGATTGCTACTTTTTTAAGAGGTTTCAAATTAGGTAATTCTTTTCGCGAATTTGACCGGATGTATTCTATTTACGAGAATAATAAGGTTGAATGGAAAGATCCGGAAGTATATATCAGAGAGAGGCTAAATCCAATGCGTGAAATGATTGATGGACCCAATAATATAATACATAAACAGGCTTCTATATGCCTTGTTCAGTACGGAGAGGAGGCTTCAAAGATTGCTGATAGTTTATATGAAAGTAATCCTGAACTTTTTACTAAAGCTCGAATTGGTCCACTCTATACTCTGCTAGAAATTTATAAAAGGAGCGGAGTGTTAATGTTTGGTTTCACAGCAAATGCCAAAGTCTTTGTAAATAAGCTTTCTGTATACCTAGGGCTTTCAGATTATTTTATAGACATTGCTACAGATGAAACAATGGAAGGCGGAGGAAAAGAAATCGCCATTAAAAAGCTTCTTCAAATTGTTGAAAATAAAAACTTGATGATCCCTAAGGAGCAATTGATTTTTATTGGTGATTCTATTAGAGGGGATATAGGAAGTGGTTTATTATTCTGTAAAAATAATCCTGGTTACCTTGGGCATGGAATTCTTGTTGTTCAAGATATCAGATCTTTAATTGAAATTCGTCATTTAGTAAATACTGATAAAGAGATATATAATATTGTTTCTCACATGCCGACCTATGGTTTTGTTGTTGATGAAGTTCCAAAAAATAAAAATGGTGACTTTTCTCTTTTATCAGTAAAAATGTCTAATTTTTTCTTTAAATTATAAAATATAGTATAGCAATAATAATTCTTGATATATTTGAATTTATTAGGTGCTCGAGATGCGTCGTTTTGATATAATAAAAGTAGTTAAAATAGCTTTATGGGGTAATGAACTGTTTGGTTCTAACTCGAGACGGTCAGCAATCAAAAAAGCTTTATAAAATAAGGGTTTTTTTGATTGCTGCCAGAAGAAAGCAAACTTCTTTGCTTTCGCCCTGGACGAGAACAGCGGAATCATATTTTCTCACCAGAGAAAATAGATGAGCTGGCGATTAGTAAATCGTGTCGTGAGACTCCTAGACTAATTTTGATGAAAAAGTTTTAGTCGAAGGAGAGAAGTGTACTCACGGTCCAGGTCTGGCAGCTAAAATACCACCTTAATATTTTTTCTGAAACTTGAGTTTAATGATTCATCTGATTGATAAATAAAAATACAATTACATAAAATATAATTGTTAAAAAAGCATAAAACATATTTCTTTTTAAGATATCTTTTTTTTCACTATTTATTCTTATACGATCTTCAATTAAAAAAGCAATACATATTGATATTATAAAAAATATGATCTGAAAAAAGATAAGCCAAACAAACTGAAGTAAACCGTCAAATTCTCCTCGATTATGATTTGGCATTACTAGTGCGAGCATAATTATAGACGAAATAAATTCAAAACCAATAAGATCTAATATAAACCGAGCAGTATTTATACCATTTTTAGTTTGAAGGGGGGTATTTTTTTGTTCTTTTGCCTTTATTTCTGATTTAGTTTTTAAACTTATAATTAGAAAAGCAAGGGTAACTATTATAAAACCGCCTATTCCTCCTTTTATAATTAATGTCCCTAAGATAACAATTATATAAGTAATTAATAGTGATAAATTATATTTATATTGTGGTGATTTAATTGAAACTAATTTTTCATTAGAATGATTTATTATGTTTTGTTCCTCCATGCTTTCTATCATATCATCTTGTCTACATCTAGCAAGGACGATCCTTACTACACCCAATTTTTACCCTTTTACTTTTTGTTAGAGGGTATATAATTTAGGTATGAATGAATTAAACGAAGAAGAAAAAAGAATCATTATGAATAAGGGGACAGAAATGCCTTTTGTCGGTGAATATGTGAACAACAAAGAAACGGGTGTGTATGTATGCCGACAATGTGAAGCCCCACTTTATAATTCCAAAGATAAATTTGAGTCTACCTGTGGCTGGCCTTCTTTTGACGATGAGATCAATGGCGCAGTTCACAAGAGCTTAGATTCAGATGGTATTCGCACAGAGATCACTTGTGCAAAATGTGGTGGACATTTAGGGCATATATTTACAGGGGAATATTTAACAGAAAAGAATATAAGGCACTGTGTGAATTCTATTTCTATGAAATTTATTCCAGGAAAATAAATTTCTTTAAAAATATGATTAAGAAAATAATATTAGCAGGGGGTTGCTTTTGGGGATTACAAGATTTAATCAGGGTACAACCTGGCGTAGTAGAAACACGGGTAGGCTATACTGGTGGGAGTGTAGAAGATCCAACATATCAAAATCATGAAGGTCATGCTGAAGCTGTAGAAATAGAATATGATACTGATAAAACTTCTTATAAAAAAATGTTAGATTTCTTTTTTCAAATTCATAATCCGACAACTTTAAATCAGCAAGGTAATGATATTGGTACTTCTTATAGATCTGCTGTCTTCTATAGTGATGAAGACGAGAAAAAAGAGGCTTTAGATTTCATAAATATTGTAAATAAGTCAAAACGTTGGAAAGATCCAGTTGTTACAACCTTGGAACCACTGACTAAATTTTATCCAGCTGAAGATTATCATCAAGATTATTTACAAAATAACCCTGATGGCTATACTTGTCATGCTATTTATTTCGATAGTTATTTAAGTTAAGAGTGTAGCAAGGGTATAGCAAGGACCGTTCTTGCTACAACGGGTAAGAGTCCAAAAGGTTCTAACTTGAGATCACTAGCCAGTAAGTGTTAGTACGAGAAGCATCACACTCTCTTAATTTTAGAAAATTGTATATAATGTGACTATGGAAAATAAATCTTCTGTAGAGTTTTTAAATCAACCTAAATTATCTGGTCACGATGTAGATAAGGAACTAGACCAAGCAAGAATATATTTGATACAAAAAATCGAAGAATTTATTTGTGGTAGTAAAATGTTTAATAATGAAACGGTGTCTGTTTCCTTTTTTCATACGGGAGTATCTTCTCTTGTTTGTTTACTAGAATCAAAATCTAATAAATATATTTTGAAAATGAAACTGAGACAGAGTAACATTGATATGGAATCATTCTTTTTGAAAAAATGGGAAGATATTGGAATTAAAGTTCCACATATTTATGAAATTGGATATATTGAAGAATATAATTATATTTTAATGGAATACATAGAAAAAGATATATTAACCAAGGTTTATAGCACTGATGAATTAATTTCAAAAAATATTTTTTTTGAAATGGGCCAAATACTTCAAAAAATACACACACTTAAGACTGAAGGTTTTGGTCTTTGGAGTAGCGAAGATAAAGCTGAATATAAGATATTTGAGGAATGGCTTTTGAATGATGATTGGATACAAAATCAAATAAAATATACAAAAGAAAATAATTTACTACCAAAAGAAGTTTTTGGTTCTGTTGATGAAAATCTCAATAAATTAATAAAATATATTAAAAATAATAATCAAACTACTTACTGTCATTTTGATTTTTCACCCAATAATATATTAGTAACTGAACCGATAACTATCTTTGATCCAGTTTGTCTGAATAACCATCCCTATATTGATTTGGCAAAAAGTATAATTCAATCTATCGCTAATTGCAAAAATAATAATATTGCAGAACAAATAGTTAAAGGATATTTTGAATTAAATAATGACTCTATTAATAGGGAATTTTTAAATACAACATTGTTATTTATAGCTTGTATTAAGTTCCCGTATTGGCATAAAAAGAAATATACTGATACTCTAAGCATAGTAAAAGATTATTTAGAAAAAGTTTAGTAAGGACGGTCCTTGCTACACCCTTTGATATATTATAACCAAACAAGGATAGTTCATACCTATTTTCATATTTTAAACTAAGTTTGATATAATGTAACTATGGAAGAAGTAGTAAAATTATATAAAGAAGATCAAATTACAAAAAAAGTTATAGATTTTTGTTTGGGAAAATATAAATTTATTTTTATTTCTGGTAATGGTGGATCTGGAAAAACAACTTTTGCTAAAAAATTAGTTGAGGAAGTAAATTTACGTGGATTGAAAGCTAATTATATAGATACAGATGAATTTATGATTGATACTGAGATACGAAAAAATTCAAAAATAGAATGGATAGATAATAAAAATAATAAACGTATAAGTGACC
>JBBQGX010000009.1:0-22207 GCA_038323465.1 Minisyncoccia bacterium
CCTACACGAAAGCCAAGCAGTTGGCTTTCTCCACGGAGCAAAAGAAAACACCCTCTTTCGAGGGGTTTTCGTTTGCTCGCTTGGAGGGATACGCTACGAACTATTGATTGGAGTGAGGTTTTTCCTTTTGCGGGGGTATCTTTGAAAGAAATTAAGCAATTGGTGTCCCTTGATGAAAAAACATTTGCCACTTTTCGTTAGTTTTTCTCCAAAGAGAAGAATGTAATGCACTCATTTTAGTTCCATCAAAATTAACTCTGTTTGTCTTAAATCTTGTTTGAACTATATCTTCTGACAAAATAATTAACTCAAAATCAAATAAAGTATAAGTTGGAGAATTATCCCTTGGTAATCTTTCTAAAATTATAGCTTTATCATATACGAGCCCTGAACTTCCATATTCAATAAAATCATCAGCTATTAGCTCGTTTATCTTTTCAACAGAAGTTCTAATTTCTGGTTTAACTAAATCTGTTTCTAATTTGTAAATTAGTTCTTTTAATTCTTCCATATTATTCTTTTATATGAATAAATAATCTATGCCAAGTATCTTTATCTGTTTTATCGGTATGATATATATCACATTTTTTACCATCTAAAACTACGTCAATTAACTCTGGATCATTAAAATTTGCATCAGGATGTGGGGGTCTTTTTTCTGTAACAACATCATTAAAAAATCGTAATTTATCTTTTACGCCAGCTTTTTCAATTTCATCACTCCAAAATTGTGTTCCTTTCCAAATTTCTTTATTTTCTAAATTCATAACATTATTATATCACAAGTTCGTAACTCATCAACCCTCACAAAAAATCACCTTGATTAACAAGATGATTTTGCTGGCTCCGAAATTAAATATTAAATTCTAATTAGTAAAAGATTTATCTATTAACCATTTTTTAATCTTATTCTCATCTTCTTTATCTACCCATAAAGAAAATGTTCTTTCTAGCGAATTTAGTTGAGATGAGCTACTAAAAGAGTTTTGTGAAATAATACCTTCTTGTCGTATATAATTCATCAAATCTCTCAAATTTTTATCGGAAGTCGTTATTTTGAAATATACTGAATCTTGTGATTCAAATTTTTTATTTTCCTCTATTTGATTATCTTTAATACTAAGATTTTCCATAAAAACAATTATACCAAATGTTCGAACTTCTACCTACCTCCCAAAAATAACCATTATAAGATATAGCTAAAAATTGCTCCGAACCTGGGACGATGTTCGAATTTCTATAATAAAAGAATATAAATAAAAAAACTCACAGAAGCAAGTTTTTTTATTCTGTGAGTGTTTACTTAATTAGATTAAGAGCGGTATTAATTGTTTGTTCTAATGAATCACAAATGAGGATCTCGGGAATTTCACTTTCAATTTCAAACTTAATTGTTGACCATTCAGGAAATTCTCCATCAGTTCCAATAACTAGATTGATTTTGTTATTCATTTTATGTCTAGCTATCCATTCGCCTAATTCCATCATTGTAATATGAGCATAAACTTTTTCGGCTGATTCTTTTTCTCCTTCTTTTGGAAGCCAAAAAATAATACAACCTTTTTCGGAAGCAGAATTTAGATAATACTGCTCCCAAGCTCTTTTTCTTTTGAATGTTGTATCAGTAGGAGTAACTTTTTCAGCCAGATTAACCAAATCAGAAGCTAACTCTCTTCTAGGAGACACAACAAAGACAGATTCATCTTTTTTAAATAAGTATTGAATTGCTTCGTTTTGCCACTCAGGGGCATTACGGATAGGACCTGCAAGAAAAATTACTGGAAGTTGTGGTATTAATATAACATTCTTTATTTCTTTACCTTCATAGTTAGAACGTGGTGTGTGGAATTTTGTTTTCATATCTTTATTTTTTAATTATACAATTTTTTCTTTTACATTACATTTTTCAACTTGTAAAGTCAATAGGTTCGAGTTTATACAAAGGTAGCAAAAATAACCATTATAATATATGGTTTAAAAATTGCTCCGAACTTGGGACGATGTTCGGGAAACTATTTTAGAAGAAATAGTAAAATAAAATAATTAAAACTTAAGTTCACTAAAAGGTGAGAAATGGTAAGTAGGTAAATATTCCTAAACCTTAAGAAATGCCAAGCCCAGAAATAACCTCCGATGAAAGTTACTCCTGCAAAAATTAAACCTACACTAGACCACGTATATGGAGCTATTAAATGAAAACCAACAAAAACAATAATACTAATCCATAATGCCTTCTGTTTACCAAAGCGTTCTAACCAACTTATAAGTAGACCTCTGAATATGATTTCTTGAATAAAGACAATTGCCAGTAAGGGTAAAAATGGGTCTTTGTCTATTATCCAATCTGGAAGAATTATAAATTTATTAACGATAGTTAATTGTATTAAGATAAAAATAATAGTGTTAAATAACAATACTTGCCACCAGCCATTAAATAGCAATTTGGGTTTTAATCCTAGTTTTTCCCAGTTAATATTTTTAATCAATATTGTTAAAATTACTAATATTGTGATTGTTATAAATATAAATATATTTTCTACAAGTGTCATACATTAAATTATACACCAAAATCATTTAGGTTCGAACTTCTACCTACCTCCAAAAAATAACCATTATAAAATAAGGCTAAAAAGTTGGCTCGCTTGGAGGGATACGCTACGAACTTTGAAATGGGAGGAAATGTTCCCATATCCATCCGTATCTATTAAACAAATCAATATATTACTATCATTAACGTAATTTTACCCCCTACCCATTGACACTATATATTTAGATAAAAATAAATAGCCTAACAAATAAATGTCGGCTATTTTTGTGAGTAATTTTACTTTTAGGTTTACTCGTTTTCCCTTTACAATTTAAGAAACCTTGCAATAGTTTATTTATGCCCTCCCTTTTTTCCAAAGACACCTTTTGCAATTAAACCAAAACCAATTCCAACTATAGCTAAGGTAAATAGAGCAAAGAAAATATCTTTTATGCTTTGAAGCCAGGAATTGATTTCAAAAGCATATCCTTCTGGATCAATTAAATGCCAGAAGAAAAGAATAATAAAGAAAAGAATAAAAATGGTTCCCAGAAACCAGTATCGGTTTGTAGTAAACCTGTTCCAAAATTCTCTCATTTGTAAATTTTTAAAATTTCCTTTCCCAAATAATTTTAGTTGAGTAGAACTCATTCGCTATGAAGGCAGAACGTCTTGTTAGCTTTACTACTTCTCCTTTTACAACCATAACATCAATACAATCTTTTGGTGTATTGGATACTAGGTAGTGAGCTAATATAGATTTTGATATATGTTGACCATTCTTTGCTTTTTCCCTTGTTATGTTCTCTGAGAAAAATTCACGGTCATTCACATTAATTTCATAAGTTTTTCCTTTGTATTGAATACCAATTGAAAAACTTACATCTATTCCCGTTCCACCATCATATTTTGGATAAGGAATAAATTCTTCTACCATTTCTGTTGTTCCAATTTTTTCGGGTGAAAATAGTAGAGTATCAGATTTCAATGTTGATACTTTTTCTACTTTTTTCATTTCCGCTGTTCTTCTTCCACTTTTCCTTTCGCAAGAAGAAAAGATTATCACTGCGCTAATTAAAGCAATAACTAATAAAGAAACTTTTGCTTTCATTTTGTTTTGAATTATTATTTGTTTTGCATTATTGCTCTATAGAAACCAATAAGTGATACCCATAGAGCAATACACAAAGCAAAAATAATCAAAATATCAAAGAACTAAACTACTAGTAATAGTATAGCACAATTGAGTATATCTGTCAAACTGCTCCGAACCTGGGAGGATGTTCGAATATCTATTATCACTTCTATATAATGTTCACAATATGCACAAAGTTCACTGGCTCCGTGGGTAGGGATCGAACCTACGACCAATCGCTTAACAGGCGATCGCTCTACCGCTGAGCTACCACGGAATATACGGTTTGTGCTTCTATTTTAATAGACTCACTTTTAGATGATAGCAAAAAGAAGCAAAAAAGTAAAATATTTAAATACTATAAATAAATTGGTTTTTTATTGGTTTTAGAGTACAATATATAATATATTATTAATTAATCAATTTTAGAAATTATATGGCAAAAAGAGAAACAGGGTTACATCCAAAAGTGAAGTCAACTCGTTCACATAAAACAGTAAAGCGTCTAGCTATCAAGAATGAAATGCTTGCAAAGAAGGCGTGTAAATCATGCAGGGGATGTAGTAAATGTAAGAAATAATTACTATTACTAATTACTAGATTTAAAAAAGTCTCCCGGAGAGGATTTTTTTGTTGGTTGTGATAATATATAAGAATGAAGTTTTTTGAATTTAATTTAGGAAAAAAATTTATTATTGAAAAAATAGAGACTCCTTTTGGAGAAGTTTCTATTTCTCCAAAGAGAGGTGGTATAATTACTTCGTTAATATTAAATAGTAAAGAAATACTTTACTTGGATAGAGAAACATTTGAAGATAAAGAAAAAAGTGTTAGAGGTGGAATCCCTATACTTTTTCCAAATGCAGGATTTGTAACAGATGAAATGAAAATCAAAGACGATGGTAAATTTTCTAAACTTAAACAGCATGGCTTTGCTAGGAGTAGTGAATGGACCTTTGAAAAAAATGATACAGGTTTTATTGAAACATTAAAATCGAATGAGCTTACAAAAAGAATATATCCATATGATTTTCAAATCTCTATAATCGGCTCTTTTTTTTATGATGGTGTTTTTCTTTTAGAACAAACAATTAAAAATTTAGAAAAAATAGATTATTTACTTGTTTCTAGTGGACTACATCCATATTTCAAAGTACAAAACGAAAAGAAAAAAGACATCAAGTTTAAATTTTTTGGAGGAGAAATCATCGAACGTGAATTTGATGTTTGGACAAATGGGGGAACTGTATCCTTTGAGAATTTTGGATTTCCATTGGAAATAGAAATACCAGATTTGGGAACTTTAATTTTGAATATTTCTAAAGAATATAGAAAAATCTGGATTTGGTCAGAAAAAGGAAAAGATTTTATATGCATAGAGCCAGTAATGCGAGACATAGGAGGTATTGTAAATGACCCAGAGAAAATCAAAGCAGGTGATACATACACGGCTTACTTTAGTATTAAACTTAAAGAATAAGATGATTTTTTGTTATTAATTATATATGTTATTATGTGAATATGAAGAAGAATAATATAGTAAAAGTAATTGTTAAATATTTTGATTATTTAGAAATAAAAATTCGACATAAACTCTCCCGAGTTCCTGTTGTTTATGCATTCCTCGGAAGTATCGGGGTTATTCTCATATGGCGAGGTGTCTGGATGATAGCTGATGATATGGGGATGTCTGGAGCTGTCTCTCTATTTTTAGGAGTATTTATCTCTATGTCTATTGGGTTGTTTGTTTCTTTTTTTGTGGGAGATAGGATAATTATCTCTGGTATTAAACAAGAAAAAAGACTTGAATCTAAAACTGAAAAAGAAATAAAAAAGGAAGAGGTCTCACTGGAAGAGATCAAAAAAGATTTACAAGATATCAAAGATGAAATAGATGAGATTTAATTATTAATTTTTAAATAAAAAATGAATTATTTACCAACTCTATTAGCAATATTACCATTTTTAATTTTTATTTTTCTTTTATTTGTAAAAAAAACAACCTTACTCAAAGCTTCTTTGTTTACATTATTTTTGGTTACAACCTTGGCTATTTTTTATTGGAAAATTTTTCCAATATTTGTATACACTTCATACGCAAAGGGTATTTTTGTTGCTATAGATATATTAATAATTATTTTTGGAGCAATTTTTTTTATTGAAATTATTAAAGATTTAAAAATTATTAAGAATATTTCTCATCATCTTTCTAGAATTTCGGTAGACTATAGAGTTCAAGTTATCATTATTGCATGGTTTTTTGAATGTTTTTTGGAAGGGACGGCAGGGTTTGGTGTTCCAGCTGCAATTGCCGTACCTTTACTTATTGGACTTGGTCTACCTCCAATCAGGGCTCTTATTGTAGGATTACTTGGTAATAGTATTCCAGGAATATTCGGAGCAGCTGGAACTCCCATAAGAGTTGGTTTTTCAAATTTAAATGTTACTTCTGTGCCTTATTTTGCATCACTTTTTAATATGGTTGGAATGATTGTTCCTGTATTTATGCTTTGGATTATAACTAAAGGTAGAGTAAATAGAAAAAAAGAATTTTTTGAAGCTCTACCCTTTGCTCTATGGTCAGGATTTTTATTTGTTGGTTTCTCATTTTTAACAGTTCGTTTTGGTCAAGAATTTCCTTCAATACTAGGTTCTATTTTAGGTTTATCTGTTGCTATTATCTCTATCAAACTTGGAATTTTTGCTCCTAAAAATAAGTTAGTTATAAATGAAAATAATGAAGATGTTAATACAATGTCGGCATTTCGAGCCTTTTTGCCATATATAATACTAGTCGCTTTTCTAATATTTGGTAAAATTATAATTGGCAAAATCGGATTTCCCTTAGGATTAGGATTTAAGCATACTTTTAATTTATTTAACCCTGGTTTGATGTTTATTTTGGCAGTAATTCCTGTAATATTTATTTGGAAGAGTAAAAAAGAAATAATTTTTAAATCAATAAAGATTGCATTTAAAGGTGCTATAATTCCATTCTTTGTTATAGCATCAATGTTAGCAATGGTGGAAATTATGAAAAATTCTGGTAATAATTTATCTAATTTACCTTCATTTATAAATATCATAGCTAGTGCTATCGAGTCAAAGGCATTACCATTTTTTGCTCCTTTTGCTGGTGCTTTCGGGGCTCTTTTGACTGGAAGTGTCACTACTTCAAATATACTATTTGGATCATTATTTAATACAACAGCTATAAGTATTGGTTTTAATACTAGTATTATTTTAGCTCTTTTAGTTGTAGGTGCTGGAATTGGGAATATGGTAGCTCTTGCGGATATTTTAACAGCAGAAGCAGTTATTGGAGAAAAAAATATTGAAAGAGAAATAGTCTGGGGTGTTTTAATTCCTTGTCTCACTTGTCTTGTAATAGTAGGAATTATAGGTATGATTGTTATTAAATAAAAATTATGTATATTAAAATAAAAGTACAAGCAGGTTCAAAAAAAGAAAAAATTGAAAAGAAAAAAGATGATAATTATGTGATATCTGTTCGTGAACCTGCTGAGAGAAATCTCGCAAATACTAGAATAAGAGAAATAATAGCATCTATATATAAGATAAACATAAAATCTGTGCGTATCATAAGTGGGCATCAAAGCTCCTGTAAAATAATATCAATTGATATTTCGCAAAATTTGGTATAATGAAAGTAACATTATTAATTATAATTGTTTTAAATAAAATAATATGAATATAAATATTAAGGCTACAAATATTGAATTAACCGATGCTATTAGCGGTTATGTTATCACTAGACTTGACTCCATTAAGAAATTTATAAAAGAAGGAGAAGAGATGACTGGCTATGTTGAAGTTGGGAAAATGACGAAACATCACAATAAAGGAGACATATATAAAGCTGAATTTGATATACAAATAGGAGGTGAAAGAAATTTTATAGTTTCAGAAAAAGATGATCTGTATTCAGCTATTGATTGTGCAAAAGAAGAAATAATAAACAAGATAGTTCGTAATCATGATCGCAAAAAAACTTTATTTAAAAGAGGGTCTATTAGTATAAAGAAAATGATGAAGGGGATTTCAGACAGAAATCCATTTACTTCAAAGAAATAGTGAATATTCACATCCTGATTTTGGCTATTTTAGAAAATCACTATATTCTACTTCCTTTTTTCCTTCTTGAATAACTCGTTCGATTACGAACGAGTTATTTTGATATATAGCTTTTGTTATTTTAATTCTAGTTTTCTTTCCATTAATTTCTTTAAAAAAGAAAACTCCTGGCCAGCCACAGAATGCTCTGTATTTATTCCAATTTTCTTCTGCATTTCCATTTGGATTTATCTGTCCATCTTCTTTTTTTATTTTAGTGCATAATGTTGCTTGTGATTCATCTTGAATTTTGAGATTTATTTCTCTATTTATTATTTTAGGTAAAGTTTGACAGAGTAATTCGGCTCCTATTTTTATGAGCTTACTACGAAGATCAGCTTTTGTTTCATTTATATCTATTGGTACTTCTTGGTCTTTTATTATAGGGCCACTATCGAGTTTATATGCCATCTGTTGTATGGATACGCCTGTAACACTATCACCATTTAGAAGTGCTTGCTCGAGAGGTGAAGCGCCTCGGTATTTTGGAAGTAGTGAGTAATGAATATTAATAGTTCCAAGTTTTGGTTGGCTGATAATTTTTTCAGGAAGAATTTTGCCATAAGCAACAACCACGTAAAGATCAACTTGTGTTGATCCACGTGGCAAAGCCATATTTATAGTTTCTGTAAAATTGCTATCAATTTTTTCTGGTTTAAGACAAGGTATATTATTTTTTTCTGCCCATAGAGTAACTTGAGTAGGGAATAAATGCAGCCCTCTTCCAGATCTACTATCAGGAGAAGTAATAATAACAGACGGGATATATCCGTTTTTTTTCAATATTTCAAGTGTGTTACTTGCAACATCAGGTGTTCCCCAGAATGCAAAATTTAAATTATTATTTTTCATAATTTTCTTCTCCTTCTACAAATTCATGCATATCACGAGCTTTGTCTATAAAGAGAATTCCATCTAAATGGTCTGTCTCATGTTGAAATATATGGGCAAGGAGTCCACTAGCATCTTTTTCAAATTTCTCTCCTTTTTCATTATAGGCTTCTATCGTGGCACGAGTAGCACGACGAACTTTGCCATATATAGGACGTATAGACAAACACCCCTCTGACATTAATTTTCTATCTTTAGATATTTTTTTAAGTATTGGGTTTATAAAAACTAAATCAGATAAACGAGCTTTTTTATACAAATCACCTTCTATGGAACCTTTTCCTCGGATAAAATCTTCATCAAAAACCCTTCCAGATACAACAAATATACGAAGTGAAACTCCTATTTGAGGAGCAGCTATTGCTACTCCATCATTTTGACTATCTAATGCTTCTATCATGTCTCTTAAAATCTTTTGAATTTTAGGTTTCATTATGTTGGCAGGCGGAACATTTACTGATATTTTACGTAAGACAGGATTTTCGATTTGAACAATTTCAATCATATTATTTTAAATTTTTTATATATTCCAGAAGATCAACCAATTTAACTGTATCTTGACTTCGATTACTCATATCTCGGAAGATTACTGAGCCCTCAAGTGCTTCTTTTTGTCCAAAAATTATTGCATAACGCATTCCAAGTTTTTCAGCTACTGCAAGTTGAGCTCCTAAATTATCCTTTGAGATTGATTGAGCTATTGGTACTTTTCCTTTTCGTAGTATTTCTATTACATTTAATGAATTTAATTTTGCATCAAATCCAAGCTGGATAAAATATATTTTTGGTTTTTTTATTATCCTCGGAGCTAATTTTGTAAACCAAGGAGCTTCTACTATCCTATCTACTCCGATTGAGATACCGACAGCAGGAACATCTTTCTTGCTACCAATCTGACGTCCTAGATAATCATAACGACCACCACCTGCAATAGCAATACGCTTACCAGTTTCAGGATCTTCAATCATTATTTCAACAACAGTTCTTGTGTAGTAAGATAACCCACGAACTAAACATTTATTAATATTATAAGGTATTTCCATTTTATCGAGGTACTCTAATACTTCTTTAAAATGTTTTTTACAATTTGGACATAGATAAGAGAGAGTGTCAGGAGCATTCTGGTTCAATTCAATAGTTTTCTCTTCTTTTGAATCTAGAATTCTTAGAGGGTTAACTTTTAATCTCTCACGATCTATAGCAGGAAGAAAATTTATATTTTTTTTATAATAAGAGGTTAGTTCGCGTATATATCCAGCACGACACTCTTTATCTCCTATCGAATTAATATCTAGGGATATATCACGAGCTCCAGCTTCGAGTAATATAGTCCATGCAGTTTTGATTGCTAGAGCATCGAGTATACTTTTTTCGCTTCCCAGTATGTCCATATCAAATTGCCAAAATTGACGATAGCGTCCTTTTTGTGGATTGTCATGGCGAAAAACAGGTCCATAATTATAAAATAGGAGTGGTTGAGGGAGAGCTTGCATCCCATGCTCTATATAGCTCCTCATGAGGCCTGCCGTGTGCTCTGGACGTAGAGCTAGATGATCACCTCCTTTTGTCTTGAGGGTATACATTTCTTTGTCTATTATGTCCGTGCCTTCTCCAATAGAAGTAAAGACTGCTTCTTGTTCAACTATAGGAGTATCTATAGGTTTAAATCCATAGTAAACAGCAACCTCCTGAGCTTTCTCAAAAAAACCTTGGAATTGATAGTATTGCTCGTCTATAATATCCCTCATCCCTTTGATTGAATTCATCGCCTCTAGTTTTGTTTTTTTCATTGGAGCATTCATATTTATTGATTATATTTTCCTGGTAAATAAGAAATTGCTTTAACTGGTAGAAGTCTTAAGTATGCTCTACCCACCATAAGTTTCTTGGGTAGTAGACCCCAAGTTCTTGAGTCTGCACTATTGTTTCTATTATCTCCCATAACAAAGTATTCATCGTTTCCGGTTGTGTATTCTCCTGTTTGTGTAAATATTTTTTCGTTAATATATGGTTCTACGAGCTCAAAACCTTCTGGATGTTCTTGGTTTATGATTGTAACACTTTGGTTTCTGACAATTATCTTTTCATTGGGTAGCCCTATTATTCTTTTTATAAAAAAACGACTAGGGTTTTTAGGATAATGAAATATGACTACGTCACCTCTACTTTCATTTCCAAGTAGGTAAGAAATCTCATCTACTATGAGGTATTGTCCATTATCGAAAGTAGGGTACATAGACTCTCCTGAAACTACGAATGGTTGTGCTATCCACATACGGATAGGAATAACTATAACGAGAGCGATGATTGCAAACTTGAGTAAATCCCAGCCATTTTCTAGAAATTCTTTAAATTTTGACTTAACTTCTATTTTGTCATTAACCAATGAATTAATATTTTTTTCCATATATGTGTCGTATTTTACCATATAATCTGTATTGACAGAATAGATTTTAGTGTGGTGTAAAGTTTTTAACAATTAAAAATTCCCACACCCGGTGTGAAAGATACCCCCACACCGGGTGTGGGAATTTTTAATTGTTTTATGTTATTATGTATTTATGATTTACGTTTATGGTTTAGGAAATCCAGGAAGTGAATATGAGAAAACTCGGCACAATGCTGGGCGAATTGTTTTATCGTTTATTGCGAAAGAAAATGATTTTTCTGACTGGCGTGATGACATGAAATTAAAGTCTCATAAAAGTAAGGGTGAACTTGGAGGTGAGAAAGTAGAATTCATAACTCCAAATACTTTTATGAATAATTCAGGGAATGCGGTTGCTCCAGTAATAGACAATCTAAAGAAATTAAAAAACCTTGTAGTGGTTTATGATGATATAGACTTAGCGATAGGAACTTTGAAAATATCTTTTAATCGCTCCTCGGGCGGTCACAACGGTCTCGAATCTGTCATCAAACGTGTAAAATCACGCGAATTCGTCCGTATTCGCATCGGAGTCTCACCGCATACTCCAGCTGGCAAAACAAAGAAACCAAAAGGGGAGGAAGCCGTCCTGAAATTCTTGTTAGGTGTCTTCAAAGAAGATGAATTTAAAATCTTAAAATCTCAATCCAAAAAAGTCGCAGAAATAATTGCTATGATTTCAAGAGAGGGGAAAGATAAAGCGATGACGATATTTAATTAAAAATTAAGAATGAAAATATAAAAACACCTAGGCGACGCCTAGGTGTTTTTAATTCTTAATTTTTAATTGTCTCTGTTTCTGCTTTCACTTTTCCCTCTTCTAAATGTATCAAAGTCATACGCTGATCTTTTGGTTCAAATAGAGTAACTTGGAAATCGTAAGTTTTACCGAGTTCAAGAGTTTTCTTTAGTTTTTCTTCAGAACCAAAGCTTGAATTGTGGACAAGTCCAGCAACACCTTGCTTGATAGAAACTAGAGCTCCATGTTTGTTGAACTTGATAACAACTCCTGAGACTATGTCTCCTTTCTTTAGAGTATTTTCAAATTCGTGCCATGGATTTTCTTTAAGAGCTTTTATTGATAGAGAAATTTTACCATCCTTGATATCAATAATTTTTGCCTTAATTTTTTCTCCAACCTTGAACATTGAACGTGGATCTTCAACTAGACCCCAATCGATTTCAGAGATGTGTACAAGGCCTTCTAGTCCTTCTTCAACTTTCAAGAATACTCCGAAGTCTACAATTCCAGCAACCGTACATTCAAGTTCTTCACCAACTCCGTACTTACCTATTATTTCTTTTCTTTCTTCTGGGTTGTTATCTTTTTCTGAGAAGATTAGTTTGCCTTCTTTTGGAAGAGCTGAAATCATAACTACATTAATACGCTTACCAACGAGTGTTTTGAGAGCTTTAAGAATTTTATCTTTATCTGAATCTTCAACTCTTGGGTAGTGTTCACTCTTAAGTTGAGATGCTGGAAGAAATCCTGCAATACCTTGCCATTCAAGTATAAGACCACCTTTGTTTGCTTCTTTAACTGTAAGTTCAAGGGCCTGTTTTGATTTAATAGCTTTATCAGCTTCACTCCAGATGAGAGCTTGCTTAGCTTCTTTGAGTGATAATTCAATATAACCTTCATCGTTATCTGTACCTACAACTTTTGCTTTAACAACGTCGCCAATGTTTACTTTCTTGATGATATCTTTTGCATTAATAAATTCACGTCCGTATATGATACCTGTCCCAAAAGGAGCGAGGTCGATATATACAGATGATTTCTGAATTGATATAACTGGTCCTTCTACAAGTGAATCTACTTGTGGAGGAAGTTCTGCTTTATCAAGCATTTTACCAATACTAGAAAGTTCCAATTTTGCATTTTCTGCGATGCTTGAAACTACATCATTTTCTTCATTAATCATAATTTTGTACTAAAAAAACCGCACTATTGCGGCACAATTTGGATTTCTTTTGCTAAGATTTAACAAAAAGGGTTAAATTCCAACTTGGCTTATAATTTGATTACTATACTATATATAGAATATTTTCACAAGATATGATATTTGCTTATTTAAATATACTTTTATATAATATAAATATGTTGAATGATGAAGATATAAATAAATTAACAGAAGCTTTTTCGAATGTTTTTGCTACGAAGCAAGATTTTCATGTTTCTGATGAAAAAATACAGAAGAATTTTTCTGATTTAGTTATTTCTGTTGATGGTTATGCCCAAAAAGCAGATGCTTATTATCAAGAGATGATGATGCATTCTCAAAAAGTAGATCGTCACGAGCGATGGCTTCAACAGATCGCTTCGAAACTAAATTTAAAACTAGACTATTAAATTATGAATATTATTAAGTGTGATATTTGTAAAAAGAAGATAGAAACTAACTCTGTAAGAGCTGGTGTAGGTTTTATGAGAGAAAAAGATTTTTGTAATGATTGCGGAAAACCTATTTTGAATTTTTTAAAAAAATATAAACTTATAAAAGAAGAAAAAAAGAAAATATAGAATTTTAAATATGACACCTCAAGAACAAGCCAAAAAAATAGAAGAGATTTACAATGAAGCCATAAAAAAGCTTGATGAGCTTAGTAAGGAGCGCAAAAGTATCGTAGGTAATTATATAAAAGAGCTTGAAGCTCAAAAAATGGATGCGATTCGGGCATCCATATTAGAAGATAAATAATTATAAGATATATGTCACATGAATTTAATGAGAAAGGTTTACTTCAAGAGGAATTAAAAAGTATTACAAACGAGAAAGATCTTGAAAAATTTGCAAGTGACGCAGAAGATCTAGGGCATGATGAACTAGCAAAAGAAGCTAGAGAAAAAATTGAAAATTTAAAGAAAGATTTATCTTCAAAAATTGAAATTGCAGAAACTACCCCTGCTTATCAACAAGAAGCGATTAAAGAGAGTGAAAATGCTGAAAAAGTTAGTGAAATAACAAAAGATGTTGATGGGAGAATAGATAAATTAAAAGCAGAAACTGAAGCAAAAATTGCAGAAGTACAAAATGAAGGTCAAAATCAGGCTGAAACTACCCCTGTAACAAATTCAGAAGTTATAGAAAAAAAAGAAGAGAAAAGTTTTGAAGAATTAAGTGAAGAATATACTAAAATAGGAGAGAAAATATTAGAAGCACCTAAAAGAATTCTTCGCTCTATGACACAAGATGAAATTAAGCTTTATTCACAGAAATATCCTAATGAAGCACCTTATCTAAATGAAATGTTAAATGGTTTAGATAAATTTAGGGCAGAGAATAGTAGTTTTGTTTTTGAAAATTTTTCAAAATATATTAAATTTCTTGGAGAAATAAGAGGTGAAGACTATTCAAAGGAAGTTTTATCTTTTCCAGAAGTTGAAGCATTAAGATTAAAGCAGTCCGAAATTGTATCAAAACAAAATGAAACTACCCCTGTAACAAATTCAGAAGTTACAGAGGAAAAACCAGCCGAGGGAATTGCAATAGAAAAATAAGCTATTTATAGTTAAAATTTGAACCTATAAACACTTTCAAAATTTACTACAGAGTGCTATAATACACTCATGATTATCACATATCTTGGCAAACAGTTTTTCAAAATTCAGCAAGGGAATTTAGTTTTGGCTTTTAACCCTATAAGCAAGGACTCAAAATCATCCAAGGGTTCACGTTTTGGTTCAGATATTGCATTTTCTACTACAAATAATCAAGATTATAATGGTTTTGATATGGTCTCACATGGTGATACTGTTCCTTTTGAGGTTAAAGGGCCAGGAGATTATGAAATAAAAGATATTTTTATAAAAGGAATTATGACAGAATCAGTTTTGAATGAAAAAAAATATATAAATACAATTTACTCTCTTTCAGTTGAGAATATTTCTATCTGTTTTCTAGGTTGTATGTCAAATGGTAAAATCAGCGCTGAAATTCGTGGTGACATAGGTTCTCCTGATATTCTTTTTGTTCCAATTGGTAATCACGATTTATTAAATCCTAGTGACGCCTACAAACTCGCAGTATCACTTGAACCAAAGATTATTATTCCTATGGATTATGACAATAAAACTCTACAGGCATTTTTAAAAGAAGGAGGACAAGAAAACACTAAAGAAATTGACAAATTAACCATTAAAGCCAAAGAGCTCGTTGGTCGTGAGGGAGAAATTGTTGTTTTATCAAACTAATTTACTGGTCACTATAAACTAGTTACTAGAACCTAATTTAATGAGAGCATATATAAAAAAATTGCAGGGGAAAAATGAAGACACTCGTAAAATGATATTTACGGGGACCATGATAGTCTCGATGTCTATTGTTGGACTCGTTTGGTTTTATAGTTTAGGGACAAGATTTGATAGTTCGGTGAAAGAACAAGCCAATAATGATATAAAACCATTTCAACTTTTTGGTAATTCTATTAAAGACACAATCAAGAACGTTACGGCTAGTGTTGGTAGAGCTCCAACCATAAAAGAAGTTGTTACAACAAAAGAAGAACCTGCTTCGTCTGCAGGCGAGAAACAAATCGATTTAATACCAATAGAATATACTAATTAATATGTCCAAAGAAGAAGAAATAAAAAAAGAACACATAAATGTTATCTCTGTCGATATAAATAAGGAAATGAAAGAATCGTTTATTGATTACGCGATGAGTGTTATTACTGATCGCGCTCTTCCTGATGTTCGTGATGGACTTAAGCCCGTTCATCGTCGGATACTTTATGCTATGAATGAAATGGGCTTGACTTCATCGGCTCGTTTTCGTAAAAGTGCAGCAGTTGTCGGAGATGTGCTTGGAAAATATCATCCCCACGGAGATGTAGCAGTTTACGATTCTATGGTCAATATGGCTCAAGACTTCTCTTATCGTTATCCGCTCATTCATGGCCAAGGTAACTTTGGTTCTATTGATGGTGATGGAGCGGCGGCGATGCGTTATACGGAAGCCAAAATGTCAAAAATTTCTGCACTTCTTCTTCTTGATCTTGAAAAAGAGACAGTAGACTTCCGTCCCAATTATGATCAAACTCGTAAAGAGCCCATTGTTCTTCCTACTGCAGTCCCATCATTACTTTTAAATGGTACCCTTGGTATCGCTGTTGGTATGGCTACCAATATCCCACCGCATAATCTTTCTGAAGTAGTAGATGCAACATTACATATGATCGAAAATAGAGATGCGACCACAGAAGATTTAATGAAATTTATCAAAGGTCCAGATTTTCCAACTGGTGGTATCGTCTATGGTCAAGCCGATTTACTTCATGCATATTCGACAGGCCGTGGTGGTGTTGTTACTCGTGGAGAAGCCGAAATTGTAGAACAAAAGTCTGGAACTTTCCAGATTATTATTACTTCGATTCCATATCGCGTAAATAAATCAACTCTCATTGAAGCGATCGCTACCCTTGTACAAGAAAAGAAATTAGAAGGAGTTAAAGGACTTCGAGATGAATCCACAAAGGATATTCGTATTGCTATTGATTTGAAATCGGGAATTATTCCAGAAAAAGTTTTAAATTATATTTATAAACATACTCAACTTGAGCAATCATTCAACTTCAATATTGTGGCGCTCGTCGATGGCATACCTCAGACACTTTCACTCAAGAGTCTCCTCTCAGAATTTATTGATCATCGAGTAGTGGTAGTTCGTCGTCGTACAGAATTTGATTTACGAAAAGCAAAGGACCGTGAGCACATACTTCTCGGACTCAAGAAAGCGCTTGATCATATTGATCGTGTCATCACTGTTATACGAGGTTCAAAAGATACAGCAACAGCTAAGATAAACTTGATGAAAGAATTTAAATTCTCTGATTTGCAAGCAACGGCAATTCTTGAAATGAAACTTCAGAAGCTAGCTGGACTTGAGCGTAAAAATATTGAACTTGAATTAAAAGAGAAACAGGAACTTATCAAAGAATTGGAAGCACTTCTCGCAAGCTCAAAGAAAATGTTAAAAGTTATTAGTGATGAACTTATTGAGATTAGAGATAAATATGCTGATGATCGCCGTACTCGTGTTATAAAAGGTGGGGTTAAGGCTATTAATGAAGAAGATCTCATTCCGGAAAAAGAATCTGTTCTTGTATTTACAAAAGGAGGCTATGTGAAGCGTACAGATCCTGGAGAATATAGAACTCAAAAACGTGGTGGAGTTGGAGTCATAGATATAGAAACAAAAGAAGAAGATTTTGTAACGATGTTGATATCTGCTAATACTCACTCGGATTTGTTATTCTTTACTAATCTTGGAAAAGCTTATCAGATAAAAATGTACGATATACCAGAAGGTAAACGAGCGACAAAAGGAAAATCAGTTATGAATTTTATTGCACTCATGGGAGATGAAAAAGTTACGTCAATACTTCCAATTGATAAGGAAACCAAGAAAACTATTGAGAGCCTTATGATGGTAACAAAGATGGGAATTACAAAAAAGGTTTCTGCTGAAGGATTTAAAGATGTTAGAAGAAGTGGTTTGATCGCTATCAAGCTCGACAAGGAAGATGAATTACAAGCTGTTTTAGCTGTGTCAAAAGGCGACGATATAATGCTCGCCACTACACTTGGACAATCTATAAGATTTAAAGAGGGTGATGTCCGCGTCATGGGACGTTCTGCTGGTGGAGTGCGTGCAATGAAGCTCGGTAAAGGAGATTTTGTTATTGGAGTTGATCGTATTCCAAAAGGAGAAACGGCTTTGACTCTCCTTACTCTTTCCTCTAATGGACTCGGAAAGAAAACAAATATCAAAGAATACAAAACTCAAAATCGTGGAGGTTCAGGAATAAAGACAGCTAAAGTTACTCCAAAAACAGGGAAGTTGATTGTAGCGAAAATGATAGGAGAAGAAAATAGTGAGATTATTGCAGTCTCTGCAAAAGGTCAAGTTATTCGTGTTGACCTCAAATCTATTCCTACTTCTGGACGTCAAACTCAAGGTGTTACAATCATGAAAATGCACACAGGGGACAGTATCGCGTCTATTACATGTTTGTAGGAATTTAACTTTTATAATTTATATAAAAAGAGTATAATATTAAATATGTTTTCAAATCCAGAACAAAATGTTGCACAATTAGGTCTGCGTGAAGGTATGCGCGTTGTAGATTTTGGTGCGGGTACGGGTGCTTATTCTAGAGCTTGTGGAGATAAAGTAGGATATACAGGAAAAGTTTATGCTGTTGAAGTTCAAAAGGATCTTGTAAAGAAATTAGAAAGTGAAATCAAGAATTGGGGGATTTCAAACGTAGAATGTATTTGGGGTAATATTGAAAAATCTCATGGAACTAAGATCGCAGATCACTCTATGGATGCGGTCATTGTTTCCAATGTATTATTTCAAGCTGAAGATAAACTTGGTCTTATTGATGAAGCAAAAAGACTTTTAAAGAAGGATGGTAAGGTTCTACTCATAGACTGGTTATCTTCTTTTTCTGGAATGGGGCCATCAGTTGATGCTGTAGTTACTCCTCAATTAGCGATGGATTTGTTTATGAAAAGAGGTTTTAAATTTATAGAAAAGATTACAACAAATCCACATCATTATGGTATAATTTTCAAATACGAGTAATATGAATAATTTTCAAACAATTTTAGTTGCAGTTTTTCTAGCCTTTTTTGTTTTTGCTGTTTTGATATTTTCAGGGGCTCTAAAATTCGGAGGTCTTACTACTAAAAAAGATATAACTGTTGGGAATTTTATTATTTGGGGGACTATTCCTTCATCTCAAGTTTCTGAATTGATAGAATCTTTGAAAAATTCAGAGGGATCACTTTCTGTCTCCTATATAGAGAAAAAAAATGTAACATATCAAAATGATTTAATAGAAGCTTTTGCAAAAGACTCGGCTCCTGACTTATTTATTTTAACTCCTGACATGGTCTTAAAAAATGATAATTTTATATACAAAATTCCATATACTAATTTTTCTGAAAAATCTTTTAAAAATTTATTTATAGATGGAGCTGATATTTATTTGGCAAAAGATGGAATTGTTGGGTATCCTTTACTAGTTGACCCACTCGTTTTATATTACAATAAGGATATGTTGTCTAACGAAGGAATAGTTTACCCACCTTCTACTTGGGATGAGTTATTTGATTTAAGTTCAAAATTAATAAAGAAAAAAAGCAATGGAACTATTGAAACTGCAATGATTGCTATGGGTGAATATAGTAATGTGAATCACGCTAAAGATATATTATCCACACTACTTCTTCAAAGTGGTAATCCTATCTTGAGTCGTTCTCTCACTGCTAATAGTGGTTATCGTATATCTATCAGAGACAATGCTCCTGATAATTCAAATCCTTTTAGTTTAATTTTGAATTTCTTTTTGGAATTTTCAAACCCCTCCAATGAATCTTATACTTGGAATAAATCACAACCAAATTCTTTTGATATGTTTACAAGTGGAAGACTCGCTTTCTATTTAGGATATGCTAGTGAATTATTTAAAATACGATCAGTCAATCCAAATCTATCTTTTGATGTGACGATGATACCTCAAACAAAAGGTACCAATATAAAGCGAACTTATGGTCAAATACAGACTTTGGTTGTCAGCAAGAAATCCAAGGATCCTATCTCTGCTTTCAAAGTATCTTCTCTAATTACGGCTCCGAGTTTTATTAAAGAATTGAGTATTCGCACATCTTTGCCATCTGGTAATAGGTCTCTCCTTTCTGATAAGCCATCTGATTCATATCTTTCAACTTTTTTTGATTCAGCAATCATAACCCGCTCATGGTTTGATCCAGATAAAAATATTACCAATTCTATATTTAGTGAATTAATAGAGAATTCTTTATCAAATAGACTTTCAACTTCAGAGGCTATAAATAAAGCCTCTAATCAATTAGAACTTTTAATCAATAAATAGTATGAATAAAAATTTTTTTTTAGCATTTATAATAGGATTGAGTTTAACTATATTTATATATAGTTATGCAAATATTGCTAATGCTGTAGTTAAAGGCACCTTATCTGTTTCTGCTCTAACCCCAACCACTGTGACACTGAAAGCATACGGTTTTAATCCGGGTCAAAATTTTGATATTTATGTTTTTAATAGTAAAAATACTCAAACACCTTCATTTGAAAAAACTTCAAATGTTAGAAGTGATGACTCAGGAAATGTTGACACAATTCCTCTATTTACTGGATTAACTCCTGGGGGTTCCTATTATGCTTCTACTAGTGATTCTCCTTCTACTTTATATATATCTTTTAGTACACCACCTGCAAGTTCACCAAATAGCTTAAATCTTACTACACTAAAAACTACAATAATATCAGCCAGGGCTCTATATGATAATTCAACTGAAGGTGTGAATCTTGGGCAATATAAAGTTGGTTCAAAGAGTATATTTAAAAAAGTCATAGACCAATCAGAAGGAGTTGTCTATGATCCAAGTACGAGTAATTTGGCTCAAAGAGATATTGATAATTTTAATACTGATTTAAATACGGCAATTAGGAATTTCCAATTGACCCAAGTTGGTTATTCTATTGGTTCTGCTGGTATATTTGCTGTTAAAAATATTGGACAGAATTCTGTGACTATCGAAATGTCAGGATTTAAAAGAGGTGATCAATATGTTGTTAGATTTTTTAAAAACCAAGATCTCAATGACGAATCTGTTCCCCCTTACAATAAAGAGGTAATTGTTGCCATAGATAACTCTGGATTCTCTCGTGTTCCTGCTTTTACGGGATTAACACCTGGGGCTCATTATATTTCTGCTTATAAATTAAATGGTACTGATACCAACGATTATAAATCTTCTATTTTTATCCAGACTTTAACGACGACGGGTATACCAGTTAAACTACCTGATATCCCTTCTCATACTTGGACTGGTGATGGCACCTCTGGTTCATCACAAGGATTTGTCAATTCAATATCAAATGATTTTAAAGATGGAATTGTTCCAAAATGTAATACTGGCGAGATAGATAAAGTAACTATGGCATACAAGAATCCTTGTGATTTTGATTACTTTATGCAACTCATAAATCGCGTCATTAAGTTTTTATTATTTGTTATTGCTGCTCCACTCCTTGGTCTGATCATCATATATATTGCATATCTATTCTTGACTTCTGGTGGTAGTTCAGAAAATCTGACAAAAGCCAAACATATATTGATGAATGCTGTTATTGGTTATGTTATTGCACTTGCAGCATGGCTCATTATTAATACGATACTGAATGCTCTTGGAGTTCATTCTGGTGTTGGTAGTATGTTTTTGAAAGGGTAATTATTAATTAATTTATAAATTAAGATGAAAATTTTAAAAAATAGAAAATATAGCATAATGTCCATTTTATTTAAATATAGTTTTGTATTTGTGTTCCTTTTTGTACTTGTGATGCCTATGGTATTTGTGAATGCTACTGGTGTACCACCTTGTAAATCTCCAGAAGTCGCAAGTGCAGATGGTAAGTCTTGCGTAAATCCTGCTGTGACAAAAGTTGAAATTAAATCTGGTGTTGAGAATCCAATAGACGTAGATAATCTCGCAGATTTGATTTCAATCATTATTAAATCAGTTTTGATTGTCGGTATCCCTATTCTTGTTCTTGCTATTATTTATGCTGGATTCTTATTTGTCAAAGCTCAAGGTAACTCTGAAGAGCTTACAAAAGCCAAAAATACACTTCTCTATACTGTCATCGGAGGGGCATTACTCTTAGGGGCATTTGTTATTGCTAATGCCATAGGAGCAACAGTTACAGAGATCAAGAGGACAACCTAAGTTATTAACGGTCGAAGAAATTAAAAAAATAATATAAATTATATATGTCATGTGATCCAATATCAAGTTTAACAAGCCTTATCGAATTTTTTACGTGTGTTTTGTTGAAGTCAGTCATTCCTTTACTGGTGACGGTTGCTGTCGTGGCTTTTATCTATGGGATTATTAAATATTTTTTAAGTCCTGATAATGAAGAAAAGAGAAAAGAAGGGAAGAGTTACATGTTCTGGGGATTAGTTGCTTTATTTGTGATGGTTAGTATTTGGGGATTAGTTCGCATATTGTCCAATACTTTTCTAGATGGTAGT
>JBBQGX010000010.1:0-20686 GCA_038323465.1 Minisyncoccia bacterium
CCCTCTCCAGCATAAATCATTAGCCCTGCCATAAACAATGGATCCTTTCTAAAAATTTCAAATTCTTTAATTGCTTCTCCCTCTGCTATTTCATATAGTTTTGAATATTTTTCCCTATTTCCTTCGTGAAGCTTTAGTAATCGATCAATTGATATTGAAATATTTTTTGTATTATTGTTATTTTTTATATGCCTTGACCAGTCTTCATTTTTAAACCAATCACAAAGAGTACTTCTAGAAATGCCAAGTTCATTTTGAATTTGTCTATATGTTTTGCCTTCTTTCCTTAATTTAAAAGCAATGTCTTTATCCTGTCTCATACTTGTATAGTATATCACAGTGGTTCGGTTTTGAAAAATAATAAAAAGGTGTATAATATAAAAGTTATTAATTAATAAGCGTCTGTAGCTCAACGGATAGAGTGCTCGTCTTCGGAACGAGTGATGTGGGTTCGATTCCTGCCAGACGCACAATAGTTTCCCGTCATAGAGAAGTCAGACGGACAAGCATATGAAACAAAATCTACAACCTATAAACTATAACCTAATCCCTAGCTTTGTTACACGTGTAACATCGACACTAGAAACAGCTGGTTTTGAGGCTTTTCTTGTTGGTGGGTGTGTTCGTGATTTAATAATGGGGAGAGATCCTAAAGATTGGGATATTACAACAAATGCCAAACCAGAGCAAATCATTTCTTTATTTGAAAAAACGGTGTATGAAAATAACTTTGGAACAGTAGCTATTATATTTGAAGATGTTTCATATGTAACACCTACTGTCCAAGTCGGATATGGACAGTTAAATGGTGGAAAAGATGTTACACATGAAACAGACCTAACAGCAAAAAGCAACCAGCAAAAAGCTATTATTGAGGTTACTCCTTATAGAACAGAAGCTAAATATAGTGATTTCCGCCATCCTGATGAAGTAAACTTTAGTGAAAACATTGAAGATGATCTAAAAAGACGAGATTTTACGATGAATGCTTTAGCATACGCGCCCGTCGCAATTTCCCTGAAAGAGGGTAATCCTCACAAAGGACCCGCCGAAAGTCTAAAGGACATTCATGCGGGAGGGCGTCTAATTGACCTCTATAAAGGACAAGATGATATAAAGGACAAAGTTATCAGAGCAGTAGGTAACCCCAATGATAGATTTCAAGAAGATGCACTTCGTATGCTTCGGGCTATTCGTTTCTCGACTCAGCTTGATTTTGCTGTTTCATATGAAACATTACAATCAATATCTGATAATAGTGCCTTGATTAAAAACATATCTTTTGAGAGAATTCGTGACGAATTCACAAAAATCATTATGTCAGATAATCCTGTAGCGGGGATAGGATTATTGCACAAGCTTGGTCTACTAAAATACATAATTCCAGAATTAGAAGAGGGAATCGGCTGTATTCAAGGTGGGGCTCATATATATGATGTCTGGGAGCATTTACTTCATGCTCTCGATCATTCAGCTCAAAAAGGCTGGTCTTTAGAAATCCGCCTTTCTGCGCTATTCCATGATATTGGAAAACCTAGATCTAGACGCTTGGCTCCAGTTGGTGCTTCTAAGAAATATACTTTTTATGGCCATGAAGTGATAGGGGCTAGGATGACAAAGATAATCATGGAAAGATTAAGATACCCAAAGAAAACTCAAGAACTTGTCTTAATTTTCACGAGAAACCATATGTTCTTCTCAGATACAGAAAAAATCACACTTTCGGCCGTCAGACGCATAGTCGCTAGTGTTGGTAAGGAAAATATCTGGGAACTTATGAAGGTCCGTGAATGCGATAGGGTAGGTATGAAAAAGGCAGAAGCTCCTATTCGTTTGCGTAAATATCATGCCATGATAGAAGAAGTCCTCCGTGACCCTATATCTGTCGGGCAACTTACTATAGATGGAAAATATATGATGGAAACGTTACATGTGAAACCCTCTCCTCGTATGGGGTGGATTTTAAGTGCACTTCTCGAAGAAGTCCTCGATGATCCATCAAAAAATACAAAAGAACATTTGTCTGAACTTGTGCAATTATTAGATATGTTAGGAGATAAAGAGTTAAAAACACTAGGGGAGAGGGGCAAAGATAAAAAAGAGAAATTAGAACAAGAAGAAGTTAAAAAGTTACATATGAAACATGGGGTATAAGAAAAGGGTTCAGGTTTATATAAATCTGAACCCTTTTTGTTATCTACTTAATATTACTATAGTTAATAATGATATCCCCAGTATAAAAAATATAGCCCTTCGAATAAATATTGTATACTTATTGATTTTGTAAAATTTCAAAGTACAAGGAACATACATTAATGGAAACCAAATAACCCCCCAAAAAGTAAAAATTATATTCATATAAGTATTAGAAAATTCTAAAATTACACCTAAAGAAGATAATAATATTAGAATTCCCCAGGATAGAATAATAATCAAATTAAAACGATTATTTTTATCTTTACCATAAACATATATAGCGTTTGATGATTCCATCAACGCATAGGCAATACCAAATATACATATTCCTATATCATAATAATCTTTCATGACTTAAAATTTTTATGATTAAACTTATGACACAAAGGGAGGTTCGTATCTTCCAAATCATGATTATCGCAAGTACAAATTTTACATTTAATTCCACGGTCTTTAAGAAAAAAGATTAGATCTGAAAGAATTTTTACTCTTTCATTCTTTTCTAGAATATATTTACCTTTTGTTTTAGCAAAAGAATCTACTATTTTTCTTACTTTCTCACTAGTAGAATTAAACATTCTCTTTTTAGTAGACTCTGTGAGTACACCAGTAGCTGTTATAACTCTTTCAATTCCGAAATTTTTCAATGTTTCAGCAAGAAATTTTGGTTCTTCGAATCCAAAGTATGGCATAACCACGCAAATAACTTTTAAACCTAAATCAATTAGATTTTTTATCATTTCCAAACGATCTAAAATTTTAGCTGATCCTGGCTCAATAATTTGAACAACCTCATCATTAACTATGGGTATTGAAATTTGCAAAACAAGTCTATCTTTGTTTTCAATCAACAGATCAAGTGTCTTTTTAGGAATGATTTGTTTGGTGATCAAAAGTGGAACCCATGTTGGATTTAATTCCCAAATTTCTTCGAGTAAATAATGTGTTAATTCAATATTTTCTTTAAGGAAACAATCAGTGGTAGGAGAAAAATAAGCCCCTTTAAATTCTGCTGTTTTTTTTATTACATTTTCTAATCCTGAAGCAAGAGTGTTCTCTTCTGAGAATTGATACCCATAAAATCCACAATATAAACATGGATTCGGACATCTTTTATCAAATACCAACATTGGTACATCTTGGCATTTGTACATTGGTTTAATTAATTGAACTATTTCCATTATTTTTAGTTTTTAAATTTAAAAACAAATTATTTTATTTTCTTGGTGTCAGATTATAAGTTAAAACCTGAATTACCAAGATAATAATTAAAATTTCAAAAGGCAGAGTTGAATACATCCACCAAAGAGTAGAGGTTATAAAGAGAGAAAATAAATGTAGATATTTATAATCTCTTTTAAAGTTAAGTAGAATCGGGATAGTCTTTATCTCTTCTTTTCTGTCTTTTGTAATATCTCTAAAATCTCCTAAAAGATTTCTTAAAAAGAAAGCAAAAAATACGACTAGAGTAAAATTATTTAAATAGCCAATAATACTACCAACTATAAAATAATTTTGAAGGCCTCTCATAACAGGGGACGATATCCCCCACTTTCTGTTATTTTTTAAACAATAGAAGAAAGAGAGGATAATATAACCCAAAATAGCAATAATATGACTAAAAAGAATTGCTCCAACTAAACCAAAGATGATCCATACTATCTTAGATATATTCTTTCTGTATGAGTGACAATGTGAATATTCCAAGTAGGCCAAAAAGGCTATATGTAATAGTATTGCTCCAAGTATTTCAAACTTAATTGCTCTTACTGCGACAAGAAGTAAGATTAGATCAAGTAATGAATAAATTCTCAATTGCCCTATGTAATTTAGAAATATTTTCATTTTTATTTATTAATTTTTAAATATCACAGATTTACTGACAACATTAACAAAATACCTATATCTGTCAAATACTTTCCACAAATTATTAAGCGCTAATTTAGTAATTTAAAATATATACATTATATTATAAGGTTATTGGATATATTTGTGTGTGGAAATATATTGACACAAATTATAAATTCTCATATAATCTGTCTATGATTAATATAAATCAACTAACAAATCTAGGGTTTGGAGGAAAGGAAGCGAGTGTATATCTTGCCCTACTTGAACTTGGACCATCAACTACAGCAGAAATATCTAGTAGGGCAGGGATAAATAGAACAACTGGTTATGATATTTTAGAGTCACTAATTAATGATGGACTGGTAACACCACTTGGAGAAACAAAAATTCAAAAATTTATAGCAGAAAATCCAGATAAAGTTATTGTTTATTTGGAAAATAAAATAAAAAGGGGAGAGGAAAGACTTAAACAAGCATATAATCTATTACCAGAACTTTTTTCAATATATAACACAGAAGAAAAACCAAAAGTTAAATACTATCAGGGAGTAGACCAAATAAAAGGAGTTTTTGAAGATACTCTAACAGCTAAAAATGAAATAGTTGGTTATGCGGTGGGTACAGATGCATTTGAGGCAGTTGGGGAAGAATACTTGAGAGATTATTTCAAAAGAAGAGTTGAAAAAAATATAAAAGTCCGAGTTATTGCACCAAATGATCCTGATACATTAAAAGTTACAGCGAGAGATAAGGAAGAATTAAGAGAGTCATATATTGTGCCTAGAGATAAATTTTACTTCACGACAGAAACAAATATATATAATAATAAAATTCTTATTATGTCATGGAAAGAAAAGTTTGCAGTATTGATAGAAAGTAAAGAAATAGCAGATGCCCAAAAGAAAGTTTTTGAATTGGCATGGCTTGGGGCGAGATATATAGAAAGAGGATAAAACAAGAAGAAGTTAAAAAGTTACATATGAAACATGGGGTATAAATGAACTAGTAAAATCGAACTTTCTTAGTTTTACACATGTAAAGTATTGATTTTATGCTTTACATAATATATAATAAATATATGAAAAATAAAGATAATAAAATATTTTTTTCTGCTCCAGAAGTAGCAAAATTAATGAAAGTCTCAAGAGCTACAATAGCCAGTAAAATAAGACAAGGTTTTATTAAAGGAGAAAAAATTGGAAGAAACTACATAATTCCTAGAGAAGAAATTGAACACCTTTTAGGTTATAAAACAAATCTCACAGAAAAAGATAAAGAGGAAGTAAATATGGCAGTAGAAAGAGCTGTAAAAGAATACGGCCAAGCTATTCGAATGCTTGGAAAAGAATAATATGAAGATAAATAGACTTTTAATAAAGGAAATAGAACTGGTTGCTCATGAATTAGCACAGGCACATATGGAATGGGGTGAACCTATTCCTGATTTTTCAACAAGATTTCCAAAAATACTTGAGAGATGTATTGAGGCTCCTTATCAAACTTATAGTGGACAACTTTATCCAGGATTAATTAAAAAATCTGCAATACTTTTTTATTTAATGATCAAAAATCACCCCTTCCAAAATGGAAATAAAAGAATTGCCGTCACGACACTTCTATATTTCTTATATAAAAATAAAAAGTGGTTAAAGATTGACAATCAAAGACTTTATAATTTCGCCCGTTGGGTAGCAGAGAGTGATGCATCACTTAAAAATGAAACAGTAAATGCTATCGAAACAATCTTGAAAGATAACATGGTAAAGAAATAGATAAATTACATAAAAAACACGGGTATAAAAAAATTCCGACCTGTAAAAACAAGCCGGAACCTCAATCAACCTATGAAAAAACCGAGAACGACTAGAATTACTTACAACGTAATAGTATTGTAAATAACGCTAGCCAGAACTACCTTGAAAGTCGGTAATCCTTATATTTTGTCTTGTGAAAAGAATCAAATTACAATTACTTATATTGTGAACCTTTTAGATATTTATGTCAATCATTATTGGGCAATGGTCAGAACCTATATATTCTGTAAGGGTTTTGAAGCTTTTCACTTTTTTTAAAAGTGACTCATTGGCGAAAAAGTAATCTATACGCCAGCCGACATTTCTCTCCCTTGCACGAGTCTTCATGTCCCAATAAGTATAGACATCTTTTTTATCAGGATTAATAAATCTAAAAATATCAACAAATCCATCACTGATGACTTTCTCAATCCAAGCTCTTTCTATAGGTAGGAAGCCTGTATTTTCTCTGTTTTCTCTTGGACGAGCTAGGTCTATCTCTGTATGAGCAGTATTCACGTCTCCACAGAAAATTACATCGTGTCCTTCACTCTTTAATTTATTTATAAATTTCAAGAATGCATCATAAAATTCAAGTTTATAGATAAGTCGATCTGGGCCACTACCTCCATTTGGATAATACCCATTTAGTAAAACAAAATTTTTACCGTGCCCGTCCGCAGGCTTAGGGTAATAAGCGATTACAAGTCGGCCTTCATCATCAAACTTTTTGATACCCATTCCGTATTCTACTTTCTCTGGCTTTATTTTTGAATAAATAGCTACACCACTATAACCTTTTCTTTTTTTAGAATATGAAAAATACGAATGATAACCTTTCAAGTTCCTCGTCGCTTCATCTAGCTGGTCTGGTTCGCATTTTGTTTCTTGAAAACAAACAATATCTGGATTATTAAATGCAAATAGGGGAGTAAAATTCCCTTGTTTTACCGTCGCTCGTAATCCATTTGTATTCCAACTAATGATTTTCATATTTTTTTATATCTTAATTACTATGAAACTTCTTGTGTACATCACGAAGTTGTTTGTCTGTTACATGTGTATATATCTGTGTAGTAGCAATGTTCGCATGGCCGAGCATCATTTGTACCGAGCGAATATCAGCACCATTTGAAAGTAAATCGGTTGCAAATGAATTGTGTGAAATAAATCCATCAGTAATAAGATTTTTATATTTAGGTATGGTTATATCATAAACTTTTTGTTTTTTTACTTCTTCTTTTTCTATTTTTAAGACGCGAAGCCATTTTATATTTTTTAATTTTAAAACATTTTCTAATCCTCGTAAATATTCATCTGAAAATCCTCCTTCTTTTAATCCTTCTATTATATCCCTAAGAACAGCTGGGGTAGTGCAAATATTTTCATATCTTTTTAAATGATTAATTGTGTATTTATTTTGAATATGATATATAACACCTTTTTTTTCTAATATTTTTGGATATATTTTTCTAAATATTTTCTGAGTTGGAAGTTTTTCTGTATACCTTTCTAAATTCCCTTTAATTATCAAATTCTTTTTTATTGTTTTAATCTTGTGAATAAAAA
The DNA here is from genome assembly GCA_038323465.1 of Minisyncoccia bacterium. Classification (GTDB taxonomy): domain Bacteria; phylum Patescibacteriota; class Minisyncoccia; order Phycocordibacterales; family UBA9973; genus UBA8515. Next base: position 7,410 of record JBBQGX010000010.1, read on the forward strand.
TAATTTGTGATTCTTGATTTGATATATGTAAAACAAAAATTGTATGATAAATGACTTTTTTAGTTGTTGGTAAGACTACCTTTCTTCGACGAGAAACAATTACATTATCAATACTGAGCATCAATAATAAAACTTGAATATCTTTCAATAAATTTATACTAGCAGAAAACATTTTAATTGAACCATTATTCCCCTCGGCATCATATAAACCAGAAATAAAAGCTCTTATATTTTCTTCTGTTTCAGAAAAAAGTAATTCTGGAACACGGCGTTCTTTTGATTTCTGGGTGACCCCAAGGGAACGTACAACCCTTAGGTATTTCATATCATAAATATTTAAAGTGTAACTTTTGCTATATTTAGATTTTATAATAGTTGGTATTTTACAAAGTACCTTTTCAACAATTTTTGAATAATAATTAATATAATTAATATCTTTATCTGTTATTATTATCCCATGACGTGCTTCGCTAATAGTCCCATCTCCTATGATATAACCTAAAAGTCTCCAAAACTCCTTGGGGTAATATTTTTTATTATTTTTAATTGGGAGTAAATTTTTTATCCCAGCTACATAATCTCCATTTTTTAATTCCTGAGCTAAAATCTCAGATATTCCATTTTGATTTAAAGTAAAAAGCGTATGATAAGGAGTACAAACAAGCTCTCTGCCAGAAGCCCAAATATGCAAGAAAGTTTCTGTATCATGGCTTTCTGTATATGCTGGTTTTGTATACAATGATTTACCAGAAGGAAAATCTATACTCATAAGTGAATTAGATTTTTTAATCTTACAAATCGGTAAAAATCCTTTTTTTGTATATACTCTTGTATCTGGATGAAGACAGTGTCTTATCACGTGAGGCGTGACCTTTTTTGAAATTCCAGCCTTAATCGCATAATATTTTACTATTCGCTCTATAGAACGAGGTGTTAAACGATTACTTTTGCCCCCGTTTCTCGAATATTGAACAAACATTGGTTCATCTAAATCTTTTCTATTTTTCAAATAATCCCTTATCGCACCCTTGGCAGAATCTGATAAAAATACAACTCGAACTTTTTCCCCTTTACCGCGAATAGAAAATTCATCTTTTGATAAATCTAAATCTCTATTGAGAGAACAAAGTTCAGAAAGACGAAGCCCTGTCGAGAAAAATAATTCAAGAATAGCTTTATCTCGTAAAATTTTTGATTGGGCAAATTTAGATGTGTCTTTTTCATTAGTATTGGTAATCGGAGCATTCAGTAAACGATTTAATTCATCAACTGAGATGAGATCAAGTGAGCGCTCTTTTATTTTAGCTAGATCTATACGGTCAGGAGATAGGGAAGTAATCCCACGTTTCATAAGGTATTTGAGAAATGAGCGAAGAGCGATAAGATGATAATTCTGAGTATTTTTTTTAAGAGTAGATGATTGCTGTCCTTTGACTTTCACGCCAGGTTGTCGATTAAGAAATAAACGGAATTCGCGAATTTTGTCATCTGATATTTCATTTGGCTCAGTCACCTTTGAAAATTCTAAAAACCGGATTAAATAATGGTCATAATTATTGACGGTTTTTAAGCTATTTCCTTTCTCAATCTCTACATGTTCAAGAAATTCTCTTTTTAATTGTTCTAGTTGTGTAGCCATAGTGTCGTACAATAATTATAACATGAGCAAGCCATAAATACTTGTCCACACCGGGTGTGGACAAGTATTTATGGCCCAACGCAATACCCCTTGCATTCCATGATATTTTATGCTAATATATGCGAATCATGTTAACAACAAAGAAAAAGCAAAATATTATAAAGAAAAACCAGCTTCATGATAAAGATACTGGAAGTCCTGAAGTACAGATTGCTATTATAAGCAAAAGGATTGATGAGTTGGCAGATCACCTAAAAATTCACAAAAAAGACAACCATTCACGCCGAGGATTGATAAAAATGGTGGCAGACCGCAGAACACATCTAAAATATCTAGAAAAGACAGATAAAGCCCGTCACGAATCAGAAGTTAAAAAAATTAAAGCTTAACAAAATTCTCTCTCGACTCTAGTCGGGGGAGTTTTTTGTTAAATGGTAAAAAACTACGAAAGTAGTATTATTAATAGGTACACTATATAGTGTACCTATAGGGTCGATAATAATTTTAAATAATAAATAAATAATTTATATATGATAATAAAACACAAAGAACAAAGAGTTGGTATCTTTATAGATACATCAAACCTATACCACTCAGCTAAAAATTTATACAAAAGAAAAGTAAACTTCGGAGCAGTACTTCGAGATGCTGTTGCTGGGCGTAAGCTCGTCCGAGCCACTGCTTATGTAATTACTTCCGAAGGAGGTGAGGAGAAAGGATTTTTTGAAGCCTTAACAAAATTAGGAATTGAAACAAAAACAAAAGAATTACAAATATTCGCAGGCGGAGCCAAGAAGGGAGATTGGGATGTCGGCATTGCTGTCGATATTATGAAAATGGCACCAAAACTTGATGCTGTTATACTAGTCGCAGGGGATGGGGACTTCATACCACTAGTAGAGTATTTACAGAGTACATCTGGTGTCCAAGTCGAAGTAGTATCTTTCGGAAAAAGTTCATCGATGAAACTAAAAGAACAAGCTGATGATTTCCTAGACCTATCCATAAATGCAAAAAAATACTTAATGTATTAAAAATTCAAAAAATAAAATCCTCCAGAATTTGGAGGATTTTATTTTTTGAATTTTTATATATTTGTGTTATAAATGTATTATTAAAAGATAATTAAGTTAATCTCCGGACAGATAGAGTTGAAGCCCTAAAAGAGGTTTCAAAACTAGAGTCTGGAGACTAGCTTCATCCAGAACTAAATTTTATACTTATACAAGTAAAATTATATTAGACTGAATTTAGTGCTGGATAAATAAAGTATGCAAAGCAAAGAATATGAAGTAGAAATCGGTGGCAAGAAAATCATCGCAATGTTTTCTGATTTAGCAGATCAAGCTAATGGTTCAGTTATATTAAAAAGTGAAGGTACGGTAGTTATGGCTACGGCTGTCATATCAAAAGATGGATCAAAGAATATGGGTTTCTTTAATCTAACAGTTGAGTATTTAGAGAAATTTTATGCTGCAGGAAAAATCCTCGGTGGTCAATACAATAAGAGAGAAGGAAGACCAAGTGACCAAGCAATCCTTGCCGCCAGAATGATAGATCGTACTATTCGTCCACTTTTTGCTCATCATATAAAAAATGCAGTTCAAGTTATAGTCACAGTTATCGCAGTAGGTGAAACTGATCCTAAGACACTTGGAATAAATGCAGTATCTATTGCACTCCACTTGTCAGATATTCCTTGGAATGGACCAATTGGTGCCGTACAAATAAGTAGAACAAAAGAGGACAAAACAAACAAAGTTAATCATTATATCCCAAATGCAGATGAATCAGTATATGAACTTGATTTACTTGTTTGTGGAAAAGAAAAAACTATAAACATGATAGAAGCGATGGCTTATGAATTTACTGATGAAGAAATGGGTGAATGTTTTGATCTAGCATCATCTGAAATAACAAAGTGGGAAGATTTCCAAAAGAAACTTTACAGTGAATTTGGTAAAGCAAAACTTTCATTTCCAAAGACAGAAGTTGAAGCTAGTGTGATTACATTATTTAATGAAAAAATAAAACCAATGCTTGAAGAAAAACTTTTTACAAAAGAAAGTAAAAAAGTTTCAAGTGAAGCAGAAAATATTTGGAAGGAAATACTAGATGAAAAATATAAAGACGCAGAAAATAACAAAGAAAAAGACGTTGCTGAAGATTATTTACATCACTACCTAGATGGTGCGTTTCATAGTGCTGCCCTCGATAAAGGAATACGAGCAGATGGAAGAGCTCTCGATGAAGTACGAAAACTCTACGCAAAAGCGGGTGGAATCTCTCCTGTTCTTCATGGTTCGGGAATATTTTACCGTGGTGAAACACACGTTATGTCTGTACTTGCTCTCGGTGGACCAGAAGACATGTTAGCAGTACAAGGAATGGAATCCGAATCAAAAAAACGTTTCATTCATCATTACAACTTCCCACCATACTCCGGAGGTGAGACGGGTAGAGTCGGTGGAATAAATCGTAGAGAGATGGGCCATGGGTTCCTCGCAGAAAAAGCTCTGACTCCTGTTATCCCTGCAAAAATTAATTTCCCTTATACTATTCGTGTTGTATCAGAATCAACAGCATCAAATGGTTCCACCTCTCAAGCATCAATCTGTGCTGCGACCATCGCTCTGATGGATGGAGGAGTGCCCATCAAAACACCAGTGGCTGGAATATCAGTAGGACTAATGTCGGACGAGAAAGATAATAGTAAATATATTTTACTTACAGACATCCAAGGACCAGAAGACCACTACGGTGATATGGATTTCAAAGTTGCAGGAACAAAAGATGGCATCACTGCAATACAACTAGATGTGAAAGTTGAAGGAGTTTCAATAAAAATTTTAAAAGAAGCTCTTACTTGTGCAAAGATTGCGAGAGGTGAAATTCTAAAAACAATCACAGCTGAAATATCAATTCCACGCACAAATATTTCAGAAAATGCTCCAATGATTTTAACTGTCAAAATTAAAAAAGATCAGATAGGTATGATTATCGGTCCTGGTGGAAAAAATATAAACGCAATTCGTGAAAAAACAGGAACAGAAATAACCATAGAGGAAGACGGTACAGTTTTCGTAACAGGTAAAAACGGTGGGGCAGAAGAAGCTATTAAGATTATTGAAGAGATGACACATGAATATAAAATAGGAGACACCGCAGAAGGAACAGTTGTTAAACTTATGGACTTTGGTGTATTCGTCAATATTGGTGGTGAAACAGAAGGTCTTGTGCATATATCTGAGATAGCACCATTCCGTGTAGAGAAAGTTTCTGATATTATTAAAGAGGGGGACAAAGTTCCAGTTAAAATAATAAAAGTTGACGAGAGAGGAAGACTTAACTTTTCAATCAAAGAAGCTAATAAAGATTTCTTTAAACCAAAAGTTTAAAAAATAAAAATGGACGAAAACAAAAAACAACAAAATAGCAAAGGAAATTTGAAAACTATTAGAACTTACATGGGTGACATGGCTGATACTGTTCGAGCAAATGATATCTCTGTTATCAAAGTGGCATTAGCGGAACAAAATAAAAATGAACAAGAAGACCAATTAAAAAAAGCAGAGGGATCAAATTCAAAAAAAATATTTTGGTTTTTAGGAGGAATTGTTTTTATCACTGTGGCAATTTATGGACCATATCTTCTAATTAAACAAAAACAAAGAAATGATACCCCCCCACAATTAATAAAACAAGAAACGATAATCTCATATGATGAAATTTCTGAAATAAATTTAATAACCAAAAATAATCTGGAGAATAAATTGAATGAGGTTATAAAAGATATGAGTACCTTAAATAAAAATGGGGTTATAAAATTTATTCCAATTGAAAAAACAACAAATGGAATCGTGGTAAATATTTCAATCAAAGAACTTTTTGATGAATTGAAACTAACAGCTCCTTCTTCACTTGTTCGATCTCTTTCTGATAACTACATGATAGGAACATACACAAAAAATCCTACAGCCGATGTTGAATCAAACGACAGTAAATCAGATTTATTTATGATTTTAGAAACAAAAGATTATGGTCTGACTTATGCTGGAATGTTGGAATGGGAAAAAACGATAGCAAGCGATATGTTTTATTTATTTAAACTTGATACAAAAGAAACAAAACTAAAACTAAAAGAAAGAATATTCCGTGATATTCTCCTAAACAACAAAGATGCTAGAGTTCTTTATAATGAAAATAAAGATCCAATACTTTACTATATTTTTGCGGACAAAAGTAAGCTTATTATCACTGACAACCAAGAAACAATCAAAGAAGTAATCAGCAGACTAACAATCAAAAATATAAAACCTCTATAGGATTATCTATGTATGGTAGATAGACCAATTATTAGATTAATGGTAAAATTAGAAATATGGAAAAATACAAAATACAACTAGAAGAAGAAAAGAAATTACTAATAGAGGAATTAAAAGATCTTGGAAAGATTAATAGTGAAACTGGTGACTGGGAAGCGGTTCCTGAAGCAGATATTTCCTCTCAGGATGTTCCAGATGAAGGTGATCTAGCTGATAGATCTGAGGATTATGAAGAGAGATCAATGAAACTCAATATTCTTGAATCTAGATTGAGTGATATTAATCACGCTCTTTCTAAAATAGAAAGTAGGGATTATGGAATATGTGAAGTATGTAAAGGAAAAATTGAGGAAGAAAGATTAGAAGCAAATGGAAGTGCACGTACATGCGAAGGATGCATGGAAAAAGTTATTTAGTTTTAAACCCCAAAATCATAATGTGATTTTGGGGTTTCATCTTTATGTCATTTTCAAGAGTATATTCAGCCCAGACGTATCTTCTAAAAGGAAAGATCGTCACAATAGAAGTAGATATTACAAAAAACACTTTGCATGCTTTTACTCTTGTGGGACTTCCAGACAAGGCTGTCGATGAGTCTAAAGATCGCATGAGTTCAGCTTTAAAAAATTCAGGTTTTGATTCACCTAAAAGCCAAAACCAAAAAATAGTTATCTCTCTTTCACCAGCTGATATTAAAAAAGAAGGTCCATATTTTGATTTGGCTATTGCTCTAGCCTATCTACTTTCAGCCGGTGAAATCGATTTTTATCCCGAGAATAGATTATTCTTGGGTGAGTTATCTCTCAATGGGGAACTAAGACCAATTAAAGGGGTTTTACCTTTAACTGAAGTGGCCAAAAAACTTGGCTATAAAGAAATTTTTCTACCATACGAAAATGCTGAAGAAGCAGCTCTTATTGATGATATCAAAATATACGGAGCCAAAACCTTGAAAGAAGTTGTCGATCATCTTCATCAAATTAAATATGACAAAAAAGGTGAACCACTTGAGAAAGAAAGACAAAAAATAAAACTTCAACCTAAAACCGAAATAAAAGTTACAGAAAAAAATGAAGGTCTTGATTTTTCAGACGTCAAAGGTCAAGAGAGTGCCAAGCGTGGACTTGAGATTGCGGCCGCCGGTGGTCACAATATTGCCATGTATGGTCCGCCCGGAACTGGCAAAACAATGCTCGCTAAAGTATTCTCAAATATATTACCAGAGTTAAACAAAGAAGAAGTTTTGGAAATTACTGGAATCCATTCAATAGTTCTATCTCTTGAAGATGGCCTCGTAACAAAGCCACCATTTCGAGCCCCACATCATACAGCTAGTTATGTCTCTATGATAGGCGGTGGAACCAATGTAAAACCAGGAGAAGTAACACTAGCACACCGTGGAGTACTATTTCTCGATGAATTCCCTGAGTTTGAAAAACGAGTTTTAGAATCTCTCCGCCAACCACTCGAAGATAATATTGTTTCAATTTCTCGAGCAAAAGGATCAGCAATTTTCCCCTCCAATTTTATCCTCGTCGCTGCTATGAACCCTTGCCCTTGTGGTAACAAAGGCAATAAACAAAAACAATGTATCTGTAAACCCATGGATTTAGATCGATACAAAAGAAAACTCTCAGGACCTATTATGGATCGTATCGACATCTGGGTAAATGTCGGGGCGGTAGATTATGATAAATTATCAGATATAAAAAGTGATGGCGAAAAAACTGAAGTGATTAGAGAGAGAGTAAAGAAAGCTCGTGATGTTCAAAATAAAAGATTTAAAAACTCTACCAGAAAAATAAATACCAATAGTGAGATGAATGTTAAAGACCTCGCAATTTTTGCACCATTAACACCAGAAATAAAAACACTCTTAAATCAAAGCGCCGAACGTCTCCAGCTCTCGGCTCGAGCGTATCATCGCACAATAAAACTCGCTCGCACAATAGCAGACCTACAAGGGATAGAGGATATCGAAGTTTCTCACATCCTCGAAGCATTACAATACAGACCGAGAGAAAATTAATTACCGATTACTAATTACTAATTCGGGAGACAAAAAAAGACACGCATTTGGCTTCATCAAATGCGTGTCTTTCTAATTATTAATTATTTAATGAGTCCAATCTTTTTGCTTCAGCCCAAGAGAGTTCGTATATTTTTTTCATTGCATCGGCTATCTCAGCACTTTCAATAATGATCCCGAGTTTCTCTCGCCAAGAAGCAATCATAACTTTATTATCATAAATATTTATCTCTGGTGAAAAATAATATTTATCTGCTGGGACAAGTGCCATCTCACGTGACTCTTCTTTGTCGTGACTTTTTCTTTCAACTCCTATATCAGTTTTTGGAGTGATAGCTCGGATTGAGATCCCTGCCTTTGCTCGTCTTTTATAATATTCTGGAAAATAATTCCGTAACCCGGTATGCATATCATCCACAGTGGCATATGCTCGTATTGGCTCATGCGAGGTGAGAGTATCTTCATAAACTTTTTTTAATCCTTCTTCTCCTTCATAAAAAAATACTTTTGGTCTATCTGTAATATTGTGGATAGATTTCAATTCTGGAATTATCTTTCTTGCCTCATTTATAAACTTTTGATCTTCTTCAATTTTTTTTATAAGTAATTTTTCAATCTGATCTGGGGATTCTGCGACGTATTCTTGTTTTGGTTCTTTACCTGAAACCTTTACAAGCTCTTTAGCCGATAGGGAAGCGAGTATATGATAAGCCGTCGGACGATTTATTCCTGCACGTCGTGATATCTCAGTAACCGTCCCTTTTCCGATAGAAAGTAATGCCAAATATACCAAGACTTCCTTCTCAGAAAATCCTATATATTCGAGTGATTTCTTTAAATCTAAGTTTTCATTTTCCACACAATATAGTATATATTAAAGCATATTAATTTGTCAATGCTTATGAACAAAATTATCATATCTTAAATTTATTCTTATTTATAAGTATATTTATCAATATATTTTGACCATACTACTTGACAATATATTTCAGCTTGATATAATAAAGAAAACTTTAAAAAATTACCTGCCATGAAAGTAGAATTAATAGTGTTATATAAATCGTATGATTAAACAAATATGTAAAAATTGCAAAATAGAATTTGAAATAACTCAAGATGATATGGGTTTTTATGAGCGTATGAAAGTTCCTCCACCAACTTTTTGTTGGAAGTGCCGATTTTCTCGTAGACTAGCTTGGAGAAATGAAAGATCTTTACATAAAAGAGATTGCGACTTGTGTAAGAAAAATATAATCTCCATGTATAAAGCTGGGACAGTTTTCCCTGTGTATTGCCATGAATGTTGGTGGGGTGATAATTGGTCTCCGATTGATTACAATAAAGACTACGATTTTTCTCAATCATTTTTTGAACAATTTAAAGAATTACAGGATATCGTTCCAAAACCTGCCTTATATGAATCAGCCAATACTAATAGCGACTATTGCAATCATACTGCTCACATGAAAGACAGTTATTTGGTTTTTGGTAGTTGGTTTTCAGAAAATTGTAGTTATGGACAAACTCTTTCTGAATGTAAAGATTGTTGGGATAGTATATTTATAAAAAAATGCGAATTTTGTTATTCTTCAGCAGATTGTACTAATTGTCATGAAACTCATTTGGGTAAAGAATGCACCAATTGTATCAGTTCTGCATTTTTATATGATTGTCGAAACTGTCAAAATTGTATATTTAGCACGAACTTAAGAAATAAAAATTATTGTGTTTTTAATGAGCAAGTTTCAAAAGAAGAATACGAAAAAATAAAATCTGAAACTTTTAGTTCTTATGAATCATATCAAAAGGCAATAAAAACCTTTAAAGAAATGGTAGAGAAAAATGCCTTACATAAATTCATGACAGGGGAACAAAATTATGATGTTTCTGGGAATTTTATTTACAATTCCAAAAATGTCCATAATTCTTTTTTCGCTTATGAAGGAGAAAATACAAAATATGTTGTGCGGGGATTTAAACAAAGAGATTCAATGGATATTTTTGGTGTAAATGCCGGGGAGCTTGCATATGATTCAAATAATGTCGATTTTTCATCAAATGTTTTATTTAGTATTAATGGTGAAAATAATTTTAATACAGAGTACACAACAGATTCATTTAATGTTAAGAATACATTTGGTTGTATCTCTTTGCGTAAAAAGGAATACTGTATTTTAAATAAAGAATACACAAAAAATGAATACGACGAATTAATCCCAAAAATTAAACAACAAATGAAAGCAGTTCCATATACCGACAAAAAAGGAAGGATATATTCTTATGGAGAATTATTTCCAATAGAAAATGCACCTTTTGCTTACAATGAATCCTTGGCTCAAGACTACTCACCAATTACTAAAGAAAAAGCACTAGAAAACAATTATCAGTGGCATGAGGTTGAGGACAAAGGTCATGTTCCAACAAAAAACTGGAAAGAATTACCCGAAACAAAAGAAGCAGATAACTCAATTATCTCTGAAATAATTCTCTGTGAAGCATGGGATCGTGATAAAAACAAAGCACAAGAACATGGGTGTACAAAAGCATTTAAAATAACTCCAAACGAATTAATGATGCATAAGAGATGGAATATCCCTTTACCTAGGAAATGCCCAAATACTAGAAATTTTGAATTATTTCAATCAAGAAACCCCGTAGAATTATGGCATCGCTCTTGTATGAAAGAAGGTTGCAGTAATGAATTTGAAACCTCATATGCACCAGATAGATCCGACATAATATATTGTGAGAGTTGTTATCAACATGAGGTTTACTAAAATAATTGTAAAGCAAAAACTAGAGATTAAATACAAAAGCAGGTTGGCGTAGCCAACCTGCTTTTATGTTTGTATTTGTATTTTATCTTTTATTCGTGTCATTCGTTCTCATTCGTATATTTGTGTCGTGTTTTAGAACACCGGTCTCATTGTCGAGCCATTAGCTTTCTCTATCTGAAAATGTAAGTGTGGTCCCGTTGAATGTCCTGTGTTTCCAGAAGCTCCAATACTTTCACCTTTTGAAACTGTTTCTCCTGTAGAAACTGAAACTCTAGAGAGATGAGCATATCTGGTAAATGTTCCATTCGAATGCTGTATTACTATATAGTTACCGTAACGCCCCCCACAACTTGATCTCCCTTCAATACAATAACCAACAGTTTCAACAACAACACCATCAGCGGCGGCAGAAACCTTTGATCCACGAGAAAGGCCTATGTCTATACCATAATGAAATCCACCTCTTCTTGATCCATAAGGTGAAGTGATACGTCCAGAGGCAGGCCAAGCATAGTATCCAGAAGAGACCTTAACAGTTGAAGAATCATCATTATAATTTACTTTATTTGTTGTTTTCTTTACAGGGACAGGGGCCTTAATAACACCGTTTGGGACATACAAAACATCACCTATTTTCAATTGACTATCATTATCTATGCCATTAAAAACTTTTATATCTTCAGCGTCGGCATCATATTTGTTAGCAATCTTATTTATTGTATCTCCTTTCTTTATAACATGTTTTACCCCTGTAACTGGCAAGATATCGAGTTTTTGACCATCCTTAATGGTGTTACCTGTTATATTGTTTGCCCATTTTATAGTATTTGTTGAAATATCAAACTGCTGAGCTATTTCTGAGAGAGTATCACCCTCTTGTACTATATATGTAATCATCTCACCATTTGAAACACTTTCAAGACCAACCCCAACATTCAATGCATCTGGTGAAATAGCACCCCCTTCAACAATATTTACTTCTGAAGTACTATTCACGTTTTTGGTATCTGGATTAATAGAAGAAGTTTCTAAAACTGGCATAACTTGAGAATTTGAGAAATCATCTGTTCCAAAATCATCAGTGCTACCTGCTGGTATTTCATCAGCCTGAACACTATTCCCTACAACACTCGCCATCAAATTATTAAAAAAGCTAGCATTCGCTTGTGTAGGAATACCAGCTATGAGTGAAACCATTATAAAAATAGAAGAAGACTTAATGATATAAGACTTGTAAGATAAGGTTATTTTCATCTTCTGGTTTTTTTGCTTTGGCAAACTACCGTCAGAATCTTGTGATGTTTGTTTTATAAGCCTAATTAAATATTACAACATATTACCCCAAAATATGGAACTGTAGTACGACCGCAAAAGCGAGAACTACAATTATAAGTAAGATGCCACAATTGTTACAATCATTCAGTAAAAGCTTGTAAAATAAAGCTATTTCCGATTTTTCAGCATAATTGGACCCCGATTAGAAGGTCCTATATATAAGGTTAGCCCATAGTGAGAGTATAGTCAACAGAGTTATACACAGACGTAAACTAAAACACGAAGAGTAGATAAGGCAAGATTACCCATTGACAGTAAGTTTTATTTGTGATACAATATAAAAGAATGAGAGTGAGCAACCTGTGTACTAAGCGCTAATCCTACGGGAGTTAGCCAAGTAGCCAGACCTTTACTCGAATCGACAAATAAATATTTAATTTAAGATTATGAAAAAGTTTTTAGTTTTTTTGGTTTTGGTAGTTTTAACTGCCAATTTTTCTTTTGGGAAAGTAAGGGTTCGTCCTTACAATACCAACAATGGTGAAATCGCTAATATGGTTGAGATGGCTAAGCCAGTCAACTGGAACGCGGGAATCTACGATCTGAATAAAATCTGGCCCGGACAAACAGTTTGGGTACCAGTTCAGGTTCAAAAAGGTGATACCTATTGGTGGATTTGTAGGGACATAAAATTCCCTCCAACCAAAAACAATTCGGTAACTAATGAACCCGAGCTGCCTATAATCCCGGAAAGTGTGGTTGAAAAATCAAACAATTCGGATTATGAACTAAGATTCATTGACTATCTTGCAGACAACTGGCCGTGGATTCTTGTTATTTTATTTGGTTTGACTATTATTATATTAGCCATTGTTAGCCAAAAATTTAGAGATTTCATGAACAGACCACTTTTTCCAAAGAGGTCACCAAAACAACCAGAAGCTAGATTCTCAGCGGATCCAACAAAAGAAGGTACGCCTTTCGTCAGAGACGGAGTAAATACCGAAGACGAAGCTAGTAATCATTTTTTAGACCTGGCAATGATTTCAAATCCCACGGTAATGCCTTCAAACATTGTTATAAAGGAAAAGAAGAGGTGTTATGTGAGCACTCCAAACGGAGAGTCGGCAATTGTTGAATTTGCAAATGGGACAAAAGAATCCTTTTTGTTCAGAAATGTTCGAGGATGGACTGCTATGGTTTCCATAGATGGAGGAAAAACCTTCAGAAGA
>JBBQGX010000011.1:0-20495 GCA_038323465.1 Minisyncoccia bacterium
GTGGACCTTAGCGGACTCGGACCGCTTACCTCCTCATTGCAAATGAGGCGCTCTACCAGATGAGCTAAAGGCCCAAATATTATCTTTTCAAATGAACTCTCAGTTCCTGTTGCTCTCACGAGGAGCTACAGATGAGCTAAAGGCCCATTATTAATCACTAATTAATAACTAGGATATATTTATCTTACCGTATTTTATTTTTTTTGCAAGTTTGATTTATATTCTAAAAAAGGGAATATATCGCTGCTAGTGCCGTAACTCCCATCAGTATCATTGTGACCCATCCTATAATATTCACTATTCTTGAATTTTTATAATGACCCATTATTTTATGATTACCACTTATATGAACTATAAATACAAGTATAATAGGTGCAACTATTCCATTGGCAATAGCTGAATATATGAGAGCCTTGATTGGATCGATACCTACGAAGTTTATAATTATTCCTATAATAACTGAAATAGATATAACTCCGTAGAATGCTCTAGCTTCTTTTAATTTACGATATAATCCTTCTTTCCATCCAAAACTCTCTGAGATTGCATACGAAGCTGATCCTGCGAGTACTGGGATGGCGAGCATTCCTGTTCCTATTATTCCAATAGCAAAAAGTGTTGTAGCCCACTGTCCTGCAAATGGAGCGAGAGCTTGAGCTGCATCATTTGCAGTTGCAATATTTGTAATTCCATTTTTAAATAAAACACTTGCACAAACAGCGATGATGAAAAACATTACCAGATTTGATAAAAACATCCCTGTCCATACATCTTTCCTCATATTTTTTATCTCAGCAGGATTTGTACCTCTTCTTGAATGTACTGTTGTTTTTCCACCTAGTATTTCTTCTTCTACTTCTTGAGATGTTTGCCAGAAAAAAAGATAAGGCGAAATTGTTGTTCCTAGTATACCAGTGATTAATAATATTTGATTTTTAGAAAAACTTAAAGTCGGAATTATAGTATCTTTTAAAAGAAGTGGCCAATCCATGTGAACAATAAGACCGGTAGCTATATAAGAAAAAAGTGAAATAACTAACCACTTGAGATATTTACTATATCTTTGATATGGTACAAAAATCTGTAAGACAAGTCCCAGTATTCCAAAACCAATAACGAGAGTAAAAAATGGTAAATGTGGAGCTAAAAGTTGGAACCCTTTGGCCATTGCTCCAAGGTCTGCGCCTATATTTAAAGTATTTGCAATAAAAAGTAAAATTGTACATGCGTATAAGATTTTTTTAGAATAGGAATGTTTAATGTTAGCTGCCAACCCTTTTCCTGTTACAAGAGCAATACGAGCACACATTTCTTGAATTATTGCCACCATAGGGAATGTCCAAACAGCAAGCCAAATCAAACCCGTTCCATATTGAGCTCCAGTTTGAGAATAAGTAGCGATTCCTGATGGGTCGTCATCCGCGGCTCCGGTCACTAGTCCTGGCCCAAGTTTTTCTATATAATCTTCTCCTTCTTTTATATATTTTTCACCCTTTTGTAATAATGATTCTTTTCTTTCCACTAGTTCTTTTTCTTCTTCGAGTAATGATTCTTTTTCATCTATCAATTTTTCTTCTTCTTTTATTATAGATTCTTTTTCATCTATTAAATCTTCTTCGTCAATAAGATTTTCTTGTTCATTTATTATCATAATATTTATTATACTATTTTATTGTAATTTGATACAATATATACATAAAATCATGGCACTAAACAAACCGAACAAAATTCAAATAATAAAGTTTGCTCCACCGCCACCTGACCTGCCTACTCTCGGACGAGTGGATCCTTCTGACGTAGCATTTATTGGCCGTACAAACTATGTCGCCTCTCTTGAAGAAAAGAGATTTGTTTTTGGCATTAAACGTATAGACCGCAGACGTCATATGTACATAGTAGGGAAGTCTGGTGTTGGTAAATCTAAACTTTTAGAATTAATGGTCCGCCAAGATATAGCTTATGGACATGGAGTTTGTATTATAGATCCGCACGGTGAGCTGATAGAAGATATACTTCACTTCATCCCCGAAGATCGTATTGAGGATGTCTGTATTATTGATCCAGGAGATATTGAATATCCTTCATCTTTTAATCCACTTGCAAATATTGACCCAACTTTCAAACATCAACTTACTCAAGGACTTATCGAGGTCTTGCGTAAACAGTTCGGAGCAAATTGGACTCCACGTCTTGAGCACGTTTTTCGTTTTACAGTTTTGGCGCTTCTTGATTATCCATATGCAACAATGCGAGGGATGATAAGTATGCTTACTGACCGTAACTATCGTCAGAAAGTTGTTGAGTATATTGAAGATGACATGGTCAAACGCTTTTGGGCAATAGAATTCGCCGACTGGTCTGAGAAGTTTGATACCGACGCTATCATCCCGCTTGTTAATAAGTTGGGGCAGTTTCTATCTGATCCAATGCTCCGCAATATTTTCGGACAGAAAGAAAATAAAATAGATATTGAAGTTTTAATGAACGAACAAAAGATTCTTCTGATTAATCTTTCAAAAGGAAAAATAGGAGAAGAAAATTCTTCTTTCTTTGGTTCGATGTTTTTGACGAAGATTAAGCAGGCTGGTATGGCTCGTGCAAAACTTGATCCTAAAGACAGAGCTGACTTTTATCTGTATGTCGATGAGTTCCAGAATATTGTGACGGATACATTTGAGAACATTCTATCAGAGGCTCGTAAGTACGGACTCAACTTAATCGTAGCTCACCAGTATCTGGCGCAGTTACTTCCAAAGGTTCAACAGGCTGTTCTTGGAAATGTCGGATCAATAATAACTTTCCGTGTTGGCGGTGATGATGCGACAAAACTTAAACCGGAATTCTCCCCGGTTTTCGATGTGAAAGATATGATCAATCTCGGAGTTGGAGAATTTTATATTAAAATGACTATAGATGGTGAGAGTTATGACCCATTCTCTGGTGAGACTTTACGAGTGTTGCCGGCTACTCATCCATCTTATAAAGATAGAGTTGTTGAAGCTTCACGTCGTAAATATTCTATTACAGCAGGAGATGCTCAGAGATTGATTGCAGAAGAAGAGGCAACCATCATACGTAGTGCTCAAGAGAAAGCTGCAATCATGGCTACTAGTAAGTCTGAAGAAAAAGAAGAAGATGAAAAAAGTGTAAATGAACCAAAAACAGAAAATCAAAAAGAAGAAAAGGGAGGGGAACCATTGATATAATTTTTGGGAAAAGGTCTTGCCTTGGGCGCCCAAGGCAAGACCTTGAGGAAAAAAATTAGATAATTTATATTTACACAAAAAAAGATGGCTGAAACGTTTACGTTTCAGCCAAATTCAAAACTCTTGTCAAAGTTTTTTATTATTTACAAATCTACACAACGTGGTACTATTATAAGATAAAGGTCTTAGTCAATAAATCTCTAGATTTTATGGTATTTATATATACAACATGTGAAAACATAGACGAAGCTAAAAAACTCGGTAGTTTAATAATAACAAAAAAAATAGGTGCATGTGTAGATTTTTGGCCTATTTCTTCTTGTTATGAATGGGAAGGTTCATTTCAGTGTGTTGATCAAGCTATGCTCCTCATAACTACCTTTGAAGCTAAACTAGATGATGTAACTCAACTCATAACAGAAAATCATACTTACAGTGTTCCTCTTGTTGCTGGGGTTGATGTTCGTCGTATAAATCATCCATACAAAGAATGGATGTCAGAGGTTATTCAATAATATGGTCAATAAAACTGTTGCAATTTTTGGAACTTTTGATGGCATCCATGATGGCCATCGATATTTTATAGGTGAAGCTAAAAAAATGGGCGATCAGCTCGTTGTGATAATTGCTCGTGATGAGATTATTTTAAAAATGAAAGGCAAAAATCCTATAAATAATGAAGTAGAAAGAATTAACTTCCTTCTAAAAGTAGAAGATGTTGACCTTGTTTTACTGGGAGATGCTCTAAATGGAACTTATAATGTTTTAAAAGAAATAAATCCAGATGTTGTATGTTTGGGGTATGATCAGATGGAACTTTATAAAGATTTAGAAAACTCTATAAAAAAAGGGGTTTTAAAAAACATCAAACTCATCTATATAGATTCTCATAAAGGAGATACTCATCACTCCTCGATTTTAAATAATCCCGTAAAAATTTGATTACAAATTCATTAGATGTATTGGGATTTCTCTTTTCTATTTATCAAATTCAATGTATAATAAGAGTAATATATGGAGAATGAAATTCCACACAATCGAGATATAACTTATTTTGCTAAGACGAATTTTCGTAATAGCAATAATATATTTGGCATTAAACGTAAAGACCGTCGTCAGCACATGTATGTACTTGGTAAATCTGGTACTGGTAAATCTGTGCTCCTTTCAAATCTCATAGTTCAAAATATCCAAAATGGAGAAGGAGTTTGTGTTGTTGATCCTCACGGAGAATTAGTAGAAGAAATTTTACATTTGATTCCTGAACATAGAGCTAAAGATGTTATTTATTTTAACCCAGCTGATACAGATTTTCATATTGGTTTCAATGTTATCCAACTCGATGATCCAAAATACAAACACCTTGTCGCTTCAGGACTTATGGGAATTTTTACGAAGATTTGGGCTAATGCTTGGAGTTCTCGTATGGAATACATTCTAAACAATGCTATCTTGGCACTTCTTGATACTCCTGGTACGACATTGCTTGGAATCCCTCGATTGCTTGTCGACAAAGATTATCGTCAAATGATTATTGGTAATCTGAAAGACCCAGTGGTTAAAGCTTTTTGGGTTCATGAGTACGAACAATGGCGTGAGCAGTTTCGTAATGAAGCTATTGCTCCGATTCAAAATAAAGTTGGACAGTTTCTCTCAACTTCTATTATTCGTAATGTTGTCGGTCAGCCGAAATCAACAATTGATATTTTTAATATAATGAACGAAGGCAAGATTTTCTTGGTAAACGTTTCCAAAGGGCGTATCGGCGAAGATAACTCAGCACTTCTCGGAGGTATGATTATTACAAAGATTCAACTTGCCGCTATGGAGCGTGTCCGTATACCAGAGGATGAACGTAAAGACTTTTATTTATATGTTGACGAGTTTCAAAATTTCGCGACGGATTCATTTGCCAATATTCTCTCAGAGGCTCGTAAATATAGACTCAACCTTACTGTGGCTCACCAATACACGGCTCAGCTTGAGAATAAAGATGGCTCGAAAGTTCGTGATGCTGTTTTTGGTAACGTTGGAACAATGATTATCTTTCGTGTGGGAGCCGATGATGCTGATTTCTTAGAAAAAGAATTTGAACCAGAATTTACTGCTCAGGATTTAGTGAACTTACCAAACTTTAATATTTATTTGAAATTAATGATTGACGGAGTTTCTAGTCGGCCTTTTTCAGCTACAACTTTACCCCCAATAAAGATAGATCTTTCGCTAGGAGTAAAAGAGAAGATTATAGAATCATCCCGCAGACTTTACACTCGTTCTCGTGAAGAGGTTGAAGGTGAAATATCAAAATGGAGTGGAATGCTTCAAGTGGGAGACGGAGAAGCTAAATACAAAGCAGACTGTTCAAACTGTGGCAAGGTAACGATGGTTCCTTTTGAACCTCAAGAGGGTAGACCTGTCTATTGTAAGGATTGTATGTTCAAGATTAAAAGCGGAGAGTTGAAACCTGAATCTGGATTCGTTGCTTCTCGATCCTCAAGACAAGAGGAAAAAGTTTCAACTTCACCTCTCTCTGTACTGGGAATAGAATTCCCAGATACAGATCATAATTTTAAAATTTCTAAAGATAAAAATCAGACAAAAGATAAAAATGAAATTCAATCGTCATCTATACCTCAAGCCCCAATTCAAAATCAAAATAAAAATTACACAAAACCATATCAACAAAATAAAATAGATAATAATAAAAATCCAGTACAAAATAGTCAGAATTTTAAGAACAATAATAATTTAGATAGAAAACATTCTGGTCCATCACCACTTTTGAGAGGATTACTTGAGAAAATAGGAGTAAACAATAAACCAGAATCTATTCCAAACATAGATATAAAAGAGGTAAAAGCTCCAGCGCCTACTCCTATTTCGCTCTCATCTCTAAAAAAACAGTCCGAGCCAGAAACAAGGAAGGAATATGTTGCTGCTGTTAAAGAGGCTTCAGAAGAAAAGAAAGCATCACTAAAAGATTTACTTAGTAAAATCTCTTCACATGTTGAGCCAAAAAAAGAGACTAAATCCACATTATCAGGTGGATTGTCCGACGCTTCTACTGAAGCATTTAGTAAAGAAAAACTAAAAGCTAATTCTATTGTAAATATTAATGTAAATGAAAATAAAACAGAAGAATTTATCCCAAAAGAAGAACCAGTAAATATTGCTCCAATAAAAGAGGGAGTCCATGTTGATAATAAGTCTGATACTTGGCAAAAACCCAAAGCAAAAAAAGAGGTTCCTGAGGATGTCTTGCAAAAAGTTTTGGAATAATTTATTATTATTTGATAACTCATATGAGTAGAAAATACTGTTTCATTCTTGTTATATTATTTTTTATTTTTGGACGTATAGTCCATGCGGATTTTGAAATTACTGAAATCATGTATGACCTTGATGGTACAGATACTGATCGTGAATGGATAGAAGTTAAAAATACCGGACTTGAACCAGCCGATCTCTCTAAGTGGTATTTATTCTCTGATAATTCTAAGCACACTCTCATGCCACAAGGAGATTCTAATGTCCAATCTGGTGGATATGCTGTTATTGCTCAAAATATTTCAAAATTCAAAGTTGATTGGCCCAATTATTCTGGGTCTTTTTTTGATAGTAGTTGGACTGGCTTTAATAATGAAACGGAAAGTATTGCTCTGAAAGATCCAGATTTAAATATTATTAGTCCTTTTACTTATAATTCATCTATGGGTGGTTCTGGAGATGGTAATTCGCTTCAGTATATAAATGGAGCATGGCAGGGGGCTGTTCCAACTCCGGGTGTTGAAAATCAAACAACAAACAATACAGATAATAATCAAAACCTAAATACAACTTCAAATAGTAATCCTAGTGGGGTTATCACTAGTTCTTCAAGCATTTCTAGTAGTTCTTCTTCTGTGTCCGCAACTAAAAAGGAGTCAGATAATCCTAAAATCACTACGAAAATTATTACAAAAAATATTGCTGTTGCAAATGTGCCATTTGAGATAGACCATACTACTATAGGTCTAAAAAAAGAAAAAATAATTTTTGGAAGATTTGTTTGGAATTTTGGTGATGGAATGAAAAAAGAAGGTAGAACTTCTGATCCTTTTCAATATATTTATCAATATCCAGGGGATTATGTTGTGACTCTTTCTTATTACAATACATTTTTCGATGCCAAACCTGAAGCAGTGGATCGGATGATTATGAAAGTTATTCCATCAGGGATAAATATTAGTTCTGTGGGGAATATCAATGATCCATACATAGAATTAGAAAATAATTCCAATTATGAGATATCTCTTATGGGTTGGAAGGTGATAGGAGTTGCTCATCATTTTATTATTCCTGATGGTATGGTTTTGTTACCAAACAAGAAATTAAAACTATCACCTAGAATTACAGGTTTTGATATTAATGATTTAAATAATATTAAAATCATTAATGAAACAGGAGAGATATTTGTCACTTATCCAAATATAAAACCTCCTCTTGTTGGTACATCTTCCATTAAGAGTTTTAATCAAGTAATATCAGAATCTGTCTCTCTAAAAAAAGATGAATCTATAAAAAAAAGTGAGGTAACCTCTGAGACTATAAATTTAAATGATCTAGGTGCAAGCTCAGCGAGCTCTGATATTTCAAAAAATATCGGTATAAATACTTATGCATGGTTTGGATTATTTGGTATTATAATTGTCGGTATTGTAAGCGTATTTATGATTCAAAAGAAGAGAGAAGATGACTATCCAGAATATATTGAAGGAAAACAACTTAGTGCAAAAGATATGACAATAATAGAATAGGATGCTAATATATATGGGTATGAATAAAAAGAAAGATACATCATGGAATAAAGTGGCGGGTTGGTATGATGAACTTCTTAAAGATGATGATAGTTATCAAGCTCGTGTGATAGTTCCAAATCTACTTCGCATTCTCGATATTAAAAATGGAGAAGTTATTTACGACGTAGCCTGCGGTCAAGGTTATTTTGCAAATATATTTGCAAAAAGTGGGGCAAAGGTTATAGCTTCTGATATTTCTAAAAATCTTATAGAAACTGCAAAGAAAAACTCCGCTGAAGGAATTTCTTTTTATGTTTCATCTGCCGATAAATCTCCATTTTTAAAAAATGAATCTGTTGATACTATTGTGATAGTTCTCGCAATTCAAAACATTGAAAATGTAAATGAAGTACTGGTTGAATGTCGTAGAGTCTTAAAGAAAGGTAGTAGAATGATTTTTGTTTTAAATCACCCAGCTTTTCGTGTTCCACAGGGAAGTGATTGGTATTTCGCAGATGGGGTACAGTCTCGTATAGTTTCAAAATATCTTTCTGAGTCTAAAATATTTATAGATATGACTCCAGGGGAGAAAAATCCAAAAAAGAAAGTAAAAACAATTTCTTTTCATCGTTCACTTCAATACTATATAAAACTTTTTGCAAAGAACAGTATGGTTATAACACGTCTAGAAGAATGGATTTCACACAAACAAAGTCAGACTGGTCCGCGTCAGCTAGCAGAAGATATTGCTCGCAAAGAGATTCCAATGTTTATGTGTTTAGAAATTAAAAAAACATAAAGTTTTTATTTATATAAACAAATATTAGTTTTAATTATTATTTTAAAAGATTAATTTTTATGGAAACAAAATTCAAAAGTTCATTTTTTGCGACCACAGTACAATACATAGTAACTCCTATAATAGTAGTATCATTTTTTTATTTAGCTAGTTATTATTTTAATAACATAGGTCAAAACACAAAAGATTTTAATGAGATAGCTTTCTATCTACCTGTCTTATTTTGGGCTTCAGTTTATATGGTCTTTAGTATTTATCAATTGAGATATATAAATGTTCTTGATGATAATCTTATCATAAAAGCATTAGGAGGTAGAGATGAAATTATTAATTATAATGATATAGAATGGATAAATCAAAGTGGTATTGGATCAAGTTGGTACATTATTACTATTAAATATAAAAACAAAGAAACAGGTAAATCAAAAATAATTTATGCGTTACCTGAGATATATACAAGGAGAGAAACATTATCAGTTCTTAATCCTTTTACTAATTTACAAGTCACCAAATTCATCAGAGAAAAAATAATAAACGTAAAACCTGAGTATAAAATAGAGAATGAACCTTCTCGTTGGTATTTGCCTAAAAAAATATTCTTATCATTATTACCGTTTTTAGTTTTATATTTTTTTATTAAATAAATTTTATGAAAAAAGTAATATTTATTTGTCGGGGGAATATGATAAGGAGCCAGATTTGCAAGGCTCTTTATAATCATATGGCACAAGACGATTCGCACGAAAAAAGTCCCAAGGCAAGGCCTCGGGACTTTTTATTATTTATTTTAAAATCTTGATATCTGCACCGATGCCGTTAAGACGATCAGCGATTTCTTCATATCCTCGATCTATCATGTAGACATTACGAAGGATTGAAATACCAGAGGCTCCGAGCATCCCTATGAGGATTATCATAGCAGGACGAAGGGCTGGTGGGCAGACGACTTGAGCGGGCTTTAAAGGTGTGCCACCTTGGATGTAGACGCGGTGTGGGTCTGCGAGAGTTACACTAGCGCCCAGACGATTTAATTCTGTAAAATAAATAGCTCGATTTTCATATACCCAATCATGAATCATGGTTTGACCCTTGGCACGGATTGCAATAGGCACAAAGAAGGGGAGATTGTCCATATTTATTCCAGGGTAAGGGTTGGCATGAATCTTGTCTTCGAGAGCTTTTAGTTTTGAGGGTAATATTTTCAAATCTATCAGATTTGTGCGTCCATTGTATGATTGATATTTCTTCAATATTTTATATTTCAAACCCATCCTTCTTAATTTTTCAAGTTCAAGAGAAAGGAAATCAATAGGACATCTTGTAATGATTAATTCTGAGTCAGTAACAATAGCCGCCGATATGAACATCATTGATTCTATTGGGTCTTCACTGTTGTGATATTCAATATCCATATTGATATCTTCTACTCCGTGAACAACGAGAGTGCTAGTACCAATCCCATCAATCTTAACCCCGAGTTTTTCAAGGAAGAAACATATCTCTTGAACCATATAGTTGGCACTGGCAAATGAAATAGTGGTCGTGCCATTAATCTTAGATACAGCAGTTAGAATATTCTCACATGCAGTATCTCCAGCTTCGTACATTATGATATTTGCAGGTTTCAATTTTTTTGTTGTTATCTCATATTTATCACTAGTTGTTTTTATATTAGTGCCTAAATCTTCAAGTGCGTATGTATGAGCACTGATTGTACGCTTACCAAGTTTGCATCCTGATGCATGGGGGATAGAGAATTGAGGAAGTAAATGAATAAGTGGACCAATGAGCATGATGACTGAACGAGTTCTGACCGCAGACTCCACATTTATTTTATCCATTTTAAATACAGCAGGTGGTGTGATGAGAACAGAATTTTTATCAATCCATTTGACGGACACACCAATGCTTTCAAGTATCTCAATAACTCGATTTACTTCTTCTATGCGAGCGATACCATGGAGGGTAGTTTTTCCTTTATTTAGTAGTGAGGCACAGAGTAGTCCGACTGATCCATTTTTTGAATAGTTAGTAGCAATAGTCCCGCTTAATTTTTTACCACCATTTATTTGGAAATCGATAGAACTATTTATTGAGACTATCTGATGTTCGAGGACTGTACTAATTTTTGAAAGTAATTCTGTCGTGAAGTTCTGCTCACCTTTTTCCATACGAGGTATAGAACTCTGAGAAGTCTCTAGAGCTTTGGCAAATGCCTCTTGGGTCATACCACGACGTTCTCGTAATTCTTTTATAAAATAACCTATCTTTTGTTGTTCTGTTTGTTTTTTCATATATTGCATATTATATCTCATATATGATATAATGCAAGCATGTTGAAAATAGAAGAATATGTGAATATCAAGGATTATTGCACCTTAAGAGTGGGTGGGCAATTTCGATATTTTGCTATTGTTTCTAGTTTAGATGATCTATCCTCACTTTGCACAATCGTGCAAAGTGAGGACCAGTATAAAAATACTCCCATATTTATCTTAGGTGGTGGTTCAAATATTGTATTTTCTGATGGGGTTTTGAGTGTTATTGCTATTAAGATTGAAATTAAAGATTTTGAAATTTTAAATGAAACTAATGCACATATTGATATTAAAGTAGGAGCTGGAGAGATTTGGGATACTGTTGTCTCAAAGACTGTTATGCTCGGTCTAACGGGACTGGAATCACTTTCAGCGATTCCTGGAACTGTTGGAGCTACACCAGTTCAGAATGTCGGCGCCTACGGCGCCGAAGTCAAAGACACAATACTAGAGGTTGAAGTTTTCGACATAAAAGAAAAAAAGATAAAAACTTTAACAAATGCAGATTGTAAATTTGGCTATAGAGATAGTATTTTCAAGAATGAAGCAAAAGGTAAATACATTATTACTTCAGTTAACTATAGATTGGCGAAATCTTTACCCGTAGTGCCAAACTATCCGGGACTATTAAAATATTTTGAATATCGTGAAATTACCAATCCAACATTAATTGAGATCAGAAATGCTATTATTCATATTCGTCGAGAGAAATTACCCAATCCGAAAAATATTCCAAACGTTGGGTCATTTTTTAAAAATCCTATTGTTGAAAATAGTATAGCTCTAAAAATTAAAAAGGAGTATCCTGAGGCTAGATTTTTCCCGATCAATGAAACATATACAAAAGTACCAGCTGGCTGGTTAATTGAAAATGCAGGATTAAAAGGCAGGGTCTTTGGCAATGTTTCTGTCTATGACAAAAATGCTTTGGTTTTAGTAAATAATGGTCATGCAACAGCACAAAATATTGCAGAGACTCGTGATGAAATAATAAAAATAGTAAAACAAAAATTTGATATTACACTAGAGCAGGAACCGGAGATGATGTAATTACTTATTAAAAATTAAGGTTTAAGATTAAAAAATAGCCAATTTTTTGGCTATTTTTTAATATGTGCCCGAGGAGAGAATCGAACTCTCACAATGTTGCCATCAATAGATTTTGAGTCTATCGCGTCTACCAATTCCGCCACCCGGGCCTTTATTCATCTAACTGCCACAGTATACCAAAAATATGAGAAAATGCTAGAATTTTAGTTCACTCAATTTATAGTTGCATTATTAGTTATTTTATAGTATTATCCACACATGTCACAAGATAGACTTTTAAGATTAAAATGTAGTGTTTGCAAAAATGCTAATTATTATACAAGCAAAAACAAGAAACTTGTTACAAAAAAACTAGCGCTTAATAAATTTTGCAAAAAATGCGTAAAAAATACTAAACACAAAGAAGCTAAAATAACAGGTTAAAAAATCCCCGCCAACATCTGTGGCGGGGATTTTTTATTTGCAAAAAAGGGTATTTAAAGGTATAAATAATGTTATTGGGCCTATAGTTCAGTGGTAGAATGTTCCTCTCCAAAAGGAATGACCGGGGTTCGAATCCTCGTGGGCCCGCATTGACATATTGCATTATTTGTGCTACACTCCACGGACTATAGTTGGTAAATATATAGTAGATTTATTCCAATTATTTTATAAAATTAAACGATAAATAAAGTGAAAAAATTAAAACATTTTAGTTTAAATCTCTTTGGGTACTTAATAATCTCTTCTTTAACAATAGGTAATTTAGGATTATCTACAGTTTTTGCCTATGAACAAAAAGATGTTAATTTTGATCAAATAAAAACTCAAGATTTAGACACTCATACTGACACTATTTTAAATGAATCAAACTCTTTATCCAAAGATGTTGAAATCCCATCTTTGGATTTATCTTATGTTGTGGAGAAAGAAGAGATTCCTGTATTAGAAGAATCTACACAAATAATAACAGGGGAACAAAATCCTGTACTAGAAGAAGTTACAAAAGAACAAGATCCTGTATTAGAAGAAATTACAAAAGTTACAGAAGTTATAAAAGAACAAGATCCTACGTTAGAAGAAGCTCCTCAAGTAACAGAAGAAGCAGGGGATTATGTGGAGAATGAGATCTTGGTTAAGTACAAAAAGACAAAAGTAAATTTGGAAACAAATACTGGTATAGATTATGCTTTAAATTTGAATAAAATAAATTCAGTAGAGAAAAAGGAAGATCTAGTAGAGAATAATATCTCTGTTTTAACAATTACAGATACTGACACAGTTGAACAAAAAATTGCTGAATTAAAAAATGACCCTAGTGTTGAATCTATTCAACCAAACTATCAATATTATTCATCAGAAATTGATCCGAGTATGGGTCAACTATGGGGACTAGATAATACAGGTCAGACAGTAAATGGAGTTGATGGAATTAAAGATGCAGATATAGATGCACCAGAAGCGTGGTCAATAAACGAAGGAACAAATAGTACGTCTATAGTAGCAGTAATAGATACTGGTGTGGCATACAATCATCCTGATTTAGCTGAAAATATGTGGGACGGAACAGAATGTAAAGATGACGCAGGTGCTCCTTTGGGTGGTTGTCATCATGGTTACGATTTTGAAAGTAATGATAAAGATCCACTACCGACTAATTTGTCTCACGGTACTCATATTGCAGGTATAATTGCTGGAGTAAAAGATAATAGCAAAGGTATTGCTGGTATTGCTCCAAAATCAAAAATAATGGCGATTAAATCATCTTTGACAACTGCTAGTATTGTCAAAAGTATCAATTTTGCACAACAGAATGGAGCCAAAATTATAAATGCAAGTTGGGGGGAAGGATTTAATACTACCACTAAAAGTTATGACCATTATTTTTTAGACATAGACAAAGCTTTATATAATGCTATAAAAAATTATCCTGGAATTTTCGTCACAGTCGCGGGGAATGATTCAGTAGATCATGATTCTGGAAAATTAGAAGATACAAAATACTCAAAGATGATGTATCCAGCTGGTTTCCGAGTAGAATCTTCCTCTGGACCAGGTTTAGATAATATTATAGTAGTTGCTGCTACTGATCAGAATGATGCGTTAGCAGGATTTTCAGGCTATGGGGCAGTTTCTGTCGATGTCGGTGCTCCCGGAGTAAATATATTAAGTACAGTAGCTGATACAGGTCAAGTAGGTGCTACTTTTAGTGACGGCTCAGATGATCTCTATGCTTATTATAATGGTACCTCTATAGCAGCACCTTATGTTGCTGGACTTGCAGCTTTAATTGAAGGATACAATCCAGATCTTACAACTGCACAAGTAAAAAATATAATTTTAAATACAGGGGACAGTATTCCTTCTTTATTAGGAAAAACTAATACAGGGAAAAGAATCAATGCTCATAATGCACTTTTGGCTGCTACTCTATCTAGTATTGCAATCACATCTCCAGCAACTAAACTTTCTTATAACATAGGAGATAAATTAGATATTTCTGGTTTAGTAGTTACTGGAACTTATGGTGATAAAACAACAACAATAAAAACTGAAAAAATTACCCCATCAAATATAACTGGCTTTGATAGTTCAATACCAACTAAACCAACTAATAGTCAAATTTTGACCATTACGATCAATGGAAAAACAACTACTTATACAATAATAATAAATATTAATGAATCTATCACTGCTTTTAATTTTGCAACTCCTAATGCGACTGGAATTATCGATGGAAAAAATATAACAGTAAATGTACCTTATGGCACCGACGTCACTGCTCTCGTACCCACTATTATTCTTAGTGGTGGAACAGTTAGTCCTAGTACAGAATTAGCTCAAGATTTTACTAAGCCAATAATTTATACTGTCAACGCAGTAGATAAATCAACTGAAATTTATACAAAAGAATATACGGTTACTGTTGTGGTAGCTCCACCATCTGATTTAACTTCATTAACATCTGCTATTGAATCAGCCCAAAGTAAATATGACACAGCAGTTGAAGGAAGTTCTACTGGTCAATATCCAGCACCTCTTAAAGATAATTTATTATCAGCTATAAATATAGCCAAAGATATAACAACTTCTTCCACTCAGGCTGTCGTGGGCAATGCAATTACAATATTAAATACTGCAGTTGCTACTTTTGAAGCAGGCATAATTTTACCTGTTCCTGTAAGTTCAGGTGGTGGTGGAGGAGGTGGAGGAGGTGGTGGAGGAGGGAATATCTCAGTCGCAACAGATGTATGTACAAATATATTAGGATCTCAAAGTACCATTCCAGCAGGGTATATACTTTACGATAGTAAATGTTTAACCCAAGAAGAATACAATACTGCGACAGTTCCTGTTCTGACATCTATTCCTGTTTTAGATAAAGGATGTGTTGCTGGTAATTTATTTAGTGTGGTCACAGGGTTAAAGTGTATAGAATCAATAAATGAAAATCCTCTGGGTAAAGTCTTGGGTTCTGCTACATATAATTTTACACAAACTATTAAAATTAAGATGACAGGGGAAGAGGTAAAATCTCTTCAGTTGAAACTAATTGAGCTGGGCTATCTTATAGGTAAAGCTGATGGAGTTTTCGGAAATAAGACAAAGATGGCTGTTATTAAATTTCAAGAAGCGAAAAGATTACCAGGGGATGGCGTTGTCGGAGCAAAGACTAGAATAGAACTAAACAAATAGATTTTTATTTCAAAAATTCTTTAACCTTTTTTACAGCCTTAGCTTGTTCGTGTATTTCAAGTGGATTAATCCAAATGATACTTTTATCTCTTTTAAACCAAGTTTTTTGTCGTTTGGCATAATGCCATGTTTCTGTAATAATTTTCTCAATCATTTCTTTCTTCGCCTGCTGTAACTTCGGTGTAGGCAGGTTTTTTATTTTTTGTAAATATAATGCTCCATATTTATATTCAAGTCCAAGGGACTCTAGTCTTTTCCATGATATTTTTCCTTTTTCATGAAGACTTTTAATCTCCTGTATCATACCTTTTTTGATGCGAAAAAGTAGACGAGCCTTAATCTTTTCTTTTAAAATTTCATCAGGTAATGCAAGTCCAATTTTTATCACATCATATCCACTTTCCCCTAGGACAGTCCTAGGGGAAAGTGGGGGAACTTTTCCGAGAGCTTTTGTTATTTCAATAGCTCGAATCAAACGGATTTTATTATTTTTATCAATATTTTTAGCTCTCTTTGGATCTAATTTCTCTAAATACCAAGTCAATGCGATCGCATCGAGTTGGTAAAGTTCTTCTCGGAGTTTTTTATTTGGAGGAACTTTAGGGTAATTCACTCCATTTATCAATGTGTCTATATAAAAACCTGTTCCACCACAAATAATAGGAATATTTTTATGTTTTAAAATTTCTTTTATTTTTTTATCAGCTATTTTTTTGTAGTCACTTACAGAAAAAACTTTATGAGGTGTAACTACGTCAAGCAAATAATGAGGAACACCTCGCATTTCTTTTTTAGTTATCTTTCCACTACCAAGATTCATGCCTTTATATACTTGCCTCGAGTCAGCGGAGACAATCTCTCCCTTAAATTCTTTGGCTATATGTACTGCAAAATCACTCTTTCCTGTAGAGGTTTGTCCCAATATTACTATTATTTTACTTTTTAATTTATCTGTGTTCATATTTTACCAGCAAGGCTGAGTTATTTTTATACTCCTTTTGTTATATTCGCACAAAAATAACTTTTTTGCTATAATAAAAATATGTCCATCAAATCATTTATAACAAAAACAGCATTACGAGCAAAAGGTGTCTCTTCCGAGCAAGCCGAGAAGATTGCTAAACAATTAGAAAATAATCCTGAAATTGCTGATGCTCTAAAGGCTCTTGAGTCCAATAAAGAAGTCAAAGAGTTATTTGAGAATATCCAAAAAGAAGTTGAAGAGAAAAAGAAAAGTGGAACTCCAGAGATCTACGCCTCAGTCCTCGTTATGAAGAAATATCAAGCTCAGATAACCAAGCATCGTGCCATTCTTGAGCCGATCATGCGTTTAATGCAGAAATAAATAATACATTCATACATTCATATATACAATTTCTTTTTTTAAATTAATTTAGAATTATCTTATCACTATGTATATTTGATGTAAGGTCTATAAATGATTGTTTAATTCAGGTATTTGTATTTATTTCATTAATAAATTAAAATATAATAATGAAAAAGTATCATTGGTTTTTAATTTTATTATTATTAGCTGTTTGGATTTGGGCTGCTATTAATCCAGTATTTCCAAAAGATTGGTTGCTGGAAAATTATTTAGTTTTCTTTTTTATCCCCATTATAATAGGAGTTGGGTATTATTTTAAACTTTCGAAAGTTTCTTATACACTCATAACCATCTTTTTAATTCTTCATATTATTGGCTCACATTATACTTATGCGGAAGTTCCTTTTGGTTACACCATACAACATTGGCTTGGAGCCAGTCGTAATATGTATGACCGCTTAGTTCATTTTTCTTGTGGTTTCTTGATGTTTTATCCAATACGAGAAGTTTTTATGCGTTTAGCTAAAGTAAAAGGAATTTGGGCATATATTATACCGATTGATTTATGGGGTTCCTTTTCAGCAATATATGAAATTATTGAATGGCAATCAGCTAAAAAATTAGATCCTTTATCTGGACTAGCTTTCCTTGGAAGTCAGGGTGATGTGTGGGATGCTCAGCAGGATATGTTTATGGCAATAATTGGTGCTTGTATTGCTGCTGTAATAATTTTAATTATTAATATGATATATAAAAAGAATTTCTGGGAAGATATGAAGCAGAGTTTTAAGTTAGATAAAAAAGACCATGAGCTTGGTGAAGTTGAACTTGAAAGAATGATTGAAAATAAATAATATTATTACAACAAAATTTTTAATAAATGACTTTTGTTGAGGATTCTGTTATATTTGCAGTATATGTCACTATCAATCGGAGTGGCGGGGGTACACCACGACATGCTTTTGATAAATCTATTCCGTTTGAATTTACCATAAAGATTTCTCCTCCATTAAAAAGGGGAGTAGATTATGGGTTTAAGAAGAAAGCTAGCAAAAAGTGATTTTATTCTTGTTTTTGTTATAATAAGTATATGAACATTGAAGTAGAAATAAAGATAAAAATAAATAATTTTGAGGAAATTAAGGAAAGAGTCTCAAAAGTTGGGAAATTGATAAAAGCAATCAAACAAATTGATGAATATTATGTTCCAAGCCACAGAGATTTTTTTGCGCAAAAACCACATCCAACAGAATGGATGAGAATAAGAACTAATCCAGACAAAGTAGTTTTTGAATATGATAGATCTATAAACAAAAAAGAAAATGGAGAACAAGAGTGTGCTGAAGAATACGAAACTGAGATTTCTGATTATGAAGAATTTAAAAAGATTTTGAATTTTCTAGATTTCAAAAAAGTAATAACAGTTGATAAGCAGAGAGAATATTGGGATTGTGGAGACTTAGAGATTGCGCTAGATAAGATCGAAGGGCTAGGTGATTTTATAGAGGTTGAAGCAAAAGGTGATTTTAAAAGTACAACAGATGCTAAAAAGGCCTGTTTGGAATTTTTAGATAAATTGGGAATCAAAAATGCCGAAAATATTCAAATAAATAAAGGCTATCCTGTTTTGTTGTTAGAAAAATAAGTTATTTACATATTGTCTTTATGGGGTATATATGTTAATATATGAACTAGAAAGGCGTATTAAACACCTTTTTAGGTATTATATGGATAAAAAACCAATAAAAGGGGAATATTTAGAGATATTATTGAGATCTCTAAAAACTATCTTTTCTACTAAAGATGCTTCTTTGTTGTGGAATGAAAGCAATGATTCCACTATAACCGACAGATTAAAGAGCTATGTGAAAGTTGGGAAGTTGGTAAGAGTACGTCATGGTTTGTATGCAAAAGATAAAAATTATAATCGTTATGAATTAGCTACCAGAATAAACACTCCATCATATATTAGCTTTGAAACTGTCTTAGGTTCATCAGGGATGACTTTCCAATATTATGGGAATATTTTTGTCGCCTCATATATAAAAAGAAATATGGAAGTTGATGGGCAAAGAATAGAATTTGTCAGAATGAAAGATTATGTATTAAGTAATACTTTAGGAATTGAAAACAGTGACGGTTATGCAAGAGCAACAAAAGAGCGCGCATACTTAGACCGTATATATGTAAGTAAAAAATACTATATTGATAATGAAGACCCTATAGACTGGGAGAAAGTGTTTGAAATTTTGCCAATCTATCATAATAAAAGGATGGAGAAGACGGTCAAGAAGTATTATGACAAATTTAAGAAACAACAAGAAGAGAATAAAAACACCCAGTAGGCAAATTAGCAAATTTGTAACTTGGTTGTAAATTTTACTAAATCATATGACATTAGACTATTCAAAACATAAAAATATATTACTCCAAATTTTAAAAGATATTTATTCCGATACCTCTATCGCACCATATCTTGGATTCAAAGGTGGCACAGCTGCTTTATTATTCTATGGTTTAGATCGTAATTCAGTAGACCTTGATTTTGATTTATTAGATGATACTAAAGAAGAAGAGGTATTTAATAAAATTCAAAAGATCGCAGAAAGCTATGGAACCATCACAGAATCAAGAATGAAGCATTTTAATTTGCTCAATGTTATCTCTTATAAGAAAGGAGCTCAACAGATAAAAGTAGAAGTGAATCGCAGGCAATTTGGCTCAAGATATGAGATGAAAACATTACTTGGAATCTCAATGCTTGTAATGGTTAAAGAAGATATGTTTGCTCATAAGCTTATGGCCATGTATGAGAGGATTGGGAAAACCAGCCGAGATATATTTGATGTTTATTTCTTTTATAAAAACAATTGGGATATCAATGAGAAAATAGTTGAAAGCAGGTCTGGTATGACATTTAAAGATACTTTGACTAAGTGTATAAAGATGCTTGAAGATATGGATAATAAGCATATATTGGATGGTCTTGGAGAATTATTATCTTCATCTCAGAAAGATTGGGCTCGTGAAAAACTTAAAAATCAAACTATTTTTTTATTGAAATTACCTCTTGATAACGATAAATAATTATTTTTTTACTTTCAAAATATCTTTATTCCTGCTATATTTGTAGTATATGTCACTATCAATCGGCACAGCATGAACGCAATGCCATATTCTAATAACGTCAAATTGATACCCTTCTCCTTTACTATAGATTTACCTCCACCCCAACGGCGAGGGGTGGATTATGGATTTATTTTAAACAAAAGATATTAAGTTATTTCCTAAAGATAACGATTTAGTGGTTTTTTTTGATTATTATATTTAATATTGATATAA
>JBBQGX010000012.1:0-18676 GCA_038323465.1 Minisyncoccia bacterium
GCAGCCTCGCGCTGGGCTTGCCGCAGGAAGCTGTGAAGTATGCAGCCGTGCTCGGCGCCAACTACCCCGGCACCGATTGGTACGAGCGTGCGTTCAAACTGGTCGACAAGCATGCCGAGGGCGTGGTTGCGTCCTAGTCAACCTACCGCTGCGCTGCATGAGGCTGTCCTAGTTAGCCTACCGCTGCGCTGCATGAGGCTGTCCTATTCGGCCTACCGCTGCGTTGCATGAGGCCGGTCTAGTCAACCTACCGCCGCGCTAATTGAGGCCGGGAGCCACGCCCGCTGATATCGGGTCTGTTGATTATCATCGGAATCATCTAGGGGCAGCCTTCGCTTGTCCAAGACGCATCCGATTTGACCGTGGGCAGGTTCGGCCGTGGACAGGGCCGACCACCGCAATACCCCGCAAAGCCCCGCCACGGCCGGGTTTTTCGATTATCCCGCAATAAGCCGCGCTGCGATCCGCAGGCAGGCAGGAGTGAATACTGATGAAGGCTATTCCACGTCTTTGCCCTAATTGTAGACACTATGAAAGACTATCCCAAAGAAATCCTCTTAAACTCTGGCACAGACAGTGTATGCACGAAGGTTGTACTAATGAATTTGAAACTTCATATGCCCCCGAGCGACCAGAGATTGTGTATTGTGAAAAGTGTTATCAGCAAGAAGTGATATAGTAATTACTTATTACTAATTACTAAAGACTAATTATAATTCATAATAATGCAAAAATTAATTCATCATTTTAAATGAATATTTTAATAAATAACAAAATAGTAAATTTTAACCATGAAGATTTTCCAATGCTTATCTCTGGATTACCTGGTGCTGGTTCATCATTTTTCAGTATAGAATTAATGGTGGATTTATTTAAACAAGGAGATAAAGTTATTTTGTTTTCTGCTTATGAACAAGCTAAAGAACTTTTTAAAAAAGAAATGAAAGGTTCTTTTGGTGATGAGAATGCTTTGATTATAGAATCAGGAGATGACAGTTTGTTTATAGAGCAATTAGATAAAATTCAAGATTTGTCTGAAAGGATTATTTTATTTAAAAATATAGATAATTATGATTCAAAATTATTTGATAAATTAAAAGATAATAAGTTAATGATTTTTTCTGGGAATATAGATGAATGTAAATTTAAGGATGAACTATTAAATAAAGAATTTAAAACAAAAATATTTTTTTCTTATCCTTTAGGTATTAAAATAGAAAATAAACTAGAATTACCTAAATACCATGGACATATCATAAGCGATAAACACAATGGAATAATTAAATTCATAGGATAATTTATTGTTGCAAATTATCATTTTAATGTTATTATATACATATATGTTGAGGTTATCACCTCAGAGCCTTATATAAAAAGGCAAACATTGGGAAGAAAACCTTTTAGGTGAGTAGAACCCTATAAATGAGTCTCGCGAGAGCGGGAGAAACAAAGGTGGTACCACGAGTAGAAACTCGTCCTTGTATAACAATATTTTTATTGTTGCACGTGGACGAGTTTTTTAGTTTAAAATTTAAAAATAAAAACTTCACAAATTATATTCTAAAAAAAGTCCTCGGACGAGGGAGGACGAGGAGCCAGACATTTTTTTATAAAATAATTTGTTTTGTTTTATTAAAATTATTAATTTAATAGAAAACATATGAATGAAGAAGATAAAAACATAAAGTCAAAAAATGCAGAGAGGGAAGAAGTAGTTTTGAAATTTTGGAAAGAGAATAACATATTTCAGAAAAGTTTGAAAAAGGATTCACCAAGAGGAAACTATGTTTTTTATGATGGTCCACCTTTTGCGACAGGAGTACCTCACTATGGACACATACTTGGTTCAACAGTAAAAGATGTTATTGGGCGTTATCAAACTATGAAAGGGTATCGAGTGCCTAGACGTTGGGGTTGGGATTGCCATGGACTACCTATTGAAAATATTGTTGAAAAAGATTTAAAAATATCAGGAAAGAAAGCGATTGAAGAATTAGGTATAGATAAGTTCGTAGAACATGCTAGGAGTAAGGTTCTCACTTATGTTTCAGACTGGAAAAAAACTATTGACCGTATGGGAAGATGGGTTGATTTTGATAATTCATATAAAACTATGGACAATACTTTCATTGAAAGTGTCTGGTGGGCACTCGGTGAATTAAATAATAAAGGATTACTTTATGAAGGAGTTCGAGTGCTCGCATACTGTACTCGCTGTGAGACGCCGATAGCCAACTCTGAGATAGCGATGGATAACAGTTATAAAGATATTACTGATATTTCTGTGTATGTTAAATTTAAAATTACAGAAGCTTCATATTTTCAGATTTCTTCCCGTTTTACCCCAAAGGGGCCCTACACGGATAAAAAATCAGAAAATATTCCGCCTATTTACTTACTTGCTTGGACTACTACGCCTTGGACTCTTCCCGGTAATACTGCAATTGCGATAAATAAAGATATTACATATCTGTATGTTTCAAATGATGGAGTAAATGGAAAAGAAATATTAATCTTGGCTAAAGAGCAATTTGAAAATCTAAAAAATAAATTTATAAATCCAGAAATTATTAAAGAAGTAAAAGGTGAAGAATTAGTTGGATTATCATATGAACCAATATTTGATTATTATAAAGAAATTGATATACCCAATAAAGAAAATATTTGGAAAGTTTGGCATGCAGACTTTGTGACGATAGACAAGGGGACAGGTATCGCTCATGAAGCTCCGGCTTTTGGTGAAGATGACATGGTATTGGCAAAAGAACATAATATCCCTTTTATCAAACACGTTGAAATAAATGGAGTATTTAGCAAAGAAGTAACTGATTTTGCTGGTATAAAAGTAAAACCAAAAGATGACCATCAGTCAACAGATGTTTTAGTTATAAAATATTTAGCACACAATAATAAACTTTTTGCCAAAGAAAAAATAATCCACTCATATCCACATTGTTACCGTTGTGAGACACCTCTCATATACTACGCACTGCCATCATGGTTTGTGAATATTCAAAAAGTAAAAGAAAAGTTGCTCGAAGATGCTAAATCTATAAACTGGATTCCATCGCACTTAAAAGATGGAAGATTTAAAAATATAATGGAAGGAGCACCTGATTGGACAATATCTCGTAATAGATATTGGGCAAGTCCACTTCCTTTCTGGAAATCTGAATCTGGAAAAATAATTTTTATAAATGGAATTGAAGATTTAAAATCAAAAGTTAAAAAGTCTGGTAATAAATATTTTGTGATGCGTCACGGTGAATCAGAATGCAATGTTAGCGAAACGATTATGGGACGTGAAGAATCTCATAATTGTAAGCTTACAGAAAAAGGGAAAGAGCAAGTCAAAGAGAGTTCTAAAAATATTAAAGAAAAGTTTGATTTGATAGTGGCATCTCCTTTTGAAAGAACAAAAGAAACAGCAAAAATCATTTGTGATCAAATTGGTTTTCCTTTTGATGAAGTTATTTTCAGTGATTTAGAAAGAGAATGGGAAACAAGTTCTTTGTTTACAGGTAAAATGAGAAAGGATTTTAATGATTATTATTGTGATAAATATAAAGATCATGCTTTTGAAGTCTTGCCTGATAGTGAAAGTTATGCGGATCTTATCCATCGTGTTGGGAAGTTTATCTATGAATTAGAAAGTAAATATTCTGATAAGAATATTCTTTTAGTAGGCCACGCTGGGGAAACGAGTGCTTTACAACATATTGCTCAAGGTTTTTCTTTTGAGACATTACCAACTGATAATAACTTTCCACCATATTTAAATAATGCAGAGGTAAGAAAATTAGATTTCGTTCCATTACCTCACAATCATAATTATGAGCTTGATTTACATCGCCCATATATTGATTCAATCATTCTAGTAGATGAGAAAGGAGAAGAATATCACAGAGTCCCCGAAGTTATTGATTGTTGGTTTGAATCAGGTTCGATGCCTTTTGCACAGGATCATTTTCCATTTGAAAATAAAGATTGGAAAGAGAAAAATTTTCCATCAGGATTTGTGGCTGAATACATAGCTCAGACTAGAACTTGGTTTTATTATACTCATGCTATTTCCTCGATTTTATTTGGACAAGCTCCATTTGAAAATGTAGTGACGACGGGAACTATCTTGGCAGAAGATGGGCAGAAAATGTCTAAATCAAAAAATAATTTTCCCGACCCACTTATAATTGCAGATAAATATGGCGTTGATGCATTGCGATTTTATTTACTTAGTTCACCACTTTTAAAAGGAGAAGATATAAACTTCGCAGAGAAGGGAGTAGGAGATGTTGCTAGTAAAATAATCGGTCGTTTTGATAATGTTTTGAATTTTTATGAATTATATAGAGACAAAGATGTGGAAGAAAAAGCATTTGAGGTAAAAGACAATATTTTAGATAAATGGATAAAGGCAAGATTGTTGCAGACGATAGAAGAAGTCAGTAACGGCTTAGACTCTTATGATCTCATTCAAGCTACACGTCCATTTGATTTGTTTATTGAGGATCTTTCTACTTGGTATTTGCGTAGATCTAGAGATAGAATAAAAGATGGAGACAAAGAAGCAAAACACACACTTTATTATGTTTTAAAATTTACCTCATATCTCTTTGCTCCGGTTATGCCATTCATCGCGGAAGATGTTTGGCAGAAACTTAAAGTGCCATCTGATTTAGAAAGTGTTCACTTAACAGACTTCTTTAATGAAGTTCAAGTAAGTGATATTGATCATAATGTAATAAAAGATATGAAAAAAGTTCGTGAGATCGTCTCTTTTGGATTACAAGCAAGACAAAAGGTTGGGATTCCTGTACGACAACCACTCCTTTCTTTAACTGTTAAAAATTATGATTTAAATAAGGAATATACAGCAATCATAAGAGATGAGTTGAATGTAAAGATGATAATGACTGATCCAAATATGCAGGAAGAAGTTAGATTAAATACAGAAATAACAGAGGAGTTGAGACAAGAGGGCCAGTACAGAGAACTTGTTCGTGCTCTTCAAGATATGAGAAAAAAGAAAGGATTGAATCCTCTCGATATGATTATTTTACAAATAGAAGCAGGATTAGCCGAGCAAGAAATAATAAATAAATTTAGAGAAGAATTAATGAAAACAGTTGGAGTAAAAGAAATAAAATTTATAGAAACAGAGGGAGAGGAAGTAAAAATCGGGGAATTGGTGTTTAAAATTAATTTTTAAAATGTGATAAAATAAAAAAATGCATCACATCTATCATACACATGGGTTTATATTAACATCGAGAAATACTGGTGAAGCTAACAAGATGCTCACTGTTTATACTCGTGAGATGGGGTTGGTCAGAGCTATGGTACAGGGTATCCGACTTCATAAGTCTAAACTCCGTTTCTCTATACAAGATTTTTCTTATGCCAATATTGATTTCGTTCGTGGTCGTGATATTTGGAGGATAACTTCTGCAAAAAATATTTCAACTTTTCCATTTGCCCGAGCAGATAGTCAATCGCTTGTTATGATTGCTCGTATTTCGAAATTGCTTGAGCGACTTTGTGATGGGGAAGAAGCCAATAAAAAAATATTTGATGATTTTATTCAAGCTCTATATATACTCGATGATACGGAAGTCTCTAAATCCTCACGTGAAGCTTTAGAGTTACATTTAGTTCTTCGTCTGATGAACACTCTTGGATATATTGGAGAATCAGATATGTTGACTCAGTATCTTGGAGATTCATTTGATCAGAATCTCACAGAGCTACTTTTGAAAGAAAAACAGTCAATTATTTCTCACATAAATAAAGCACTAAACGAGAGTCAACTTTAAATTTTTATGCTACAATAATAATATATGTTAGAAAAGGATCATAAAATTGAAGATATTAAACGCCGTCTATATGAACCAGAAGATACCGTTACTCATCGAACTCACGAAGGAGTCATTCATGCGATAAACCATAAGGTTGAACCCGAATGGCATCATGAAGAAGATATAAATATGAATAAATTAAGGAAACCAAAAACATCAATATTTAAAAAATTTTTTATTGCCTCAATAATTTTTTTCTTAGGAGCTATTGGATATGCTCTATATATGTTTTCTCACGGGAGCACTTCTGTTTCGAGTAATAATATCGATGTTACTGTTGTTGGTAATGCCTTTACAAAAGGGGGAGAAGAATTGCCTCTTCAGATAGAAGTTACAAATAGAAATAAATCTAGTCTTGAACTTTCAAATTTGGTGGTCTCTTATCCAAATGGTGCTAGTGATAACATTGCTGATTATATTAGACTTCCTCGTATTCCAGTAGGAGTTATAAACCCTGGAGAAACAATTACCAAAAATATA
The DNA here is from genome assembly GCA_038323465.1 of Minisyncoccia bacterium. Classification (GTDB taxonomy): domain Bacteria; phylum Patescibacteriota; class Minisyncoccia; order Phycocordibacterales; family UBA9973; genus UBA8515. Next base: position 6,336 of record JBBQGX010000012.1, read on the forward strand.
AAAGTAACACTTTTTGGTGAAGAGAATTCTGTTCGTAATATAAAAATAGAATTTGAGTATCATCCTCAAGGCTCTAATGCCATTTTTACTAAAGAAAAAGAATATCCTGTAAACATTAGCTTTTCACCTCTTACTTTATCAATCGAAGCTCCTGATAGTGTATCTTCAGATCAAGTTATCTCTTTCAAAATACAAGCGACTCTCAATACTTCACTTCCAAAGGGAGATGCAGTATTGCAGTTAAGCTATCCAAATAATTTTGTTTATGAAAGTGCTATCCCAACCCCCACTTTTGGAAATTCTATATGGAGTTTAGATATGCTTAGTTTGACAAATCCAGTTACAGTTGAAGTAAAAGGTAGGATCATAGGAGCAGATCAAGATCAACAAGTATTTCACGCATATGCTGGTACTGTTAATTCTTCTGATAAATCTATGGTTAGTGTAGTTTATAATTCTTTATTACATACAATAACTATAGTAAAACCATTTATAGAGGCCAATATATTGGTAGAAAATGCAATTTCATCGGGTGATACAATAAATGCAAAAATTGTATGGATAAATAATTTACCAACAAGAATTACAGATGCGGAAATTATTGTAAATATTGGTGGTAATTCTTTTGTTAAGTCATCAATTAATTCTTATGATGGGTTTTTTGATTCGACTAATACTCGTATAATATGGGATAAGAATTCCAATAAAGACTTAGCCAGTGTTGAGCCGGGAGAAAAGGGTGAATTTAATTTCAGTGTGCAATCGACCCAACTCATTGGTGTATTAGTTTCTGTAAAAGATCCACAAATAACTTTTGATGTAAGTATTCGAGGTAAACAACCATCACTCGGTTCTACTTACACTGAAGTAAATAATTTTTCAAAAAAGATTGTGAAAATATTGTCAGATTTCCAAATAGCATCTGGAGCATCATATAAATCAGGGAGTTTTCCTCCAAAATCTGAAACTGAGACTAAATATGAAATAACTTGGACATTATCAAATACAACAAATTCAATTACTGGAGCTGTGGCGCGAGCCTCTATTCCTGTATATGTAAAATGGGTTGCTTCAACTACTCAAAGAGAAAACATAACTTATAATGAATCAACGAGAGAAGTTATTTGGAATATTGGGAATGTTAAAGCTAATACTGGATCAGCTTCAAACAGAGAAGCAACTTTTATTCTTTCTCTTAAACCTTCTATTTCACAAATTGGCAGTATCCCTCAATTAATGAAAGACCTCTATCTTTCAGGGATTGATTCTTATGCAGGATCAGAAGTTAAAAGTAGAAGTGGGTCACTCAATACACTCCTTTCTGGAGATCCAAGCTTTCAATCTGGCTACGAACGTGTTATACAATAATAAGATAATTAATAATTAATAATTTAAAATACTAAAATGCATGGAAAAGACGATAAATTAATGGAGAAGATTATTTCACTTTGTAAAAGAAGAGGATTTATTTATCCTGGCTCTGAAATATATGGAGGACTCGCAGGAACTTATGATTATGGGCCACTTGGATCTTTGCTTAAAAAGAATATAGAAGATTCTTGGATAGAATATTTTGTTCGTAGTCGTGAAAATATTTATCTTATTGATACACCTATTTTAATGCACCCAAAGGTTTGGGAAGCCTCAGGTCATGCTAGTGAATTTATGGATCCATTGGTAGAAGATTTAATGACGCATAAGCAATACAGAGCTGATCATCTACTTGAAGAAGCTGGAATAGATGCCGAAAAATTGACACTTGAGAAAATGGATTCAAAAATTAAAGAACTTGGTTTAAAAAGTCCAGACGGCAATCAAATATCTGAAATTCGTAAATTTAAACTTATGCTTGAAACTAAGATGGGAGCTGTCGAGGAAACAGCAGTTCATACATTTCTTCGTCCAGAAGAAGCGCAAAGTATGTTTATTAATTTTAAAAATGTTTTGCAATCTCTTTCTCCAAAGGTTCCTTTTGGAATTGCTCAAATAGGTAAAGCTTTTAGAAATGAGATTACTCCACGTGATTTTATTTATAGGCTTCGTGAATTTGAAATAATGGAATTTGAATATTTCATTCACCCAAATGCTCCATGGGAAGCATATTTTGATGATTTTCTTTTGCAACAAAAAGAATGGCTTTCAAAAATTGGAGTAAATACTTCAAAACTTCATCCACTTGAACATCCTGAGACAGCCCGAGCTCATTATAGTCGAAAGACGGTTGATCTTGAATTTGAATATCCTTTTGGTATAAAAGAACTCACTGGTCTTTCTCATCGTGGGGATTTTGATTTGAAAAGACATCAAGAATTCTCTGGTGAGTCTATGCTTATACTTGACGATATAACTGGAGAAAAATTTATTCCACATGTCATTGAACCAACAATTAGTGTTGATCGAGCGATTTTAGCACTTCTCTGTTCTGTTTATAAAGAAGACGGTGAGGGTGAGAATATTCGAGTTTATTTGAAATTACCGCCAGCTATTGCTCCTTATAAAGTTTGTGTTTCTCCACTACTAAAGAATAAACCAGAGCTAGTAACCTATGCTAAGGGAATTTATGGAAATTTTAAAAAAGAATTTGGATGGGTTGTTTGGGATGATAATGGTAATATAGGTAAACGCTATCGTCGTCAGGACGAGATAGGAACGCCATGGTGTATAGTTGTAGACTTTGATACTCTCGTGGATAATTGCGTTACAATCCGTGACCGTGATACAGGTGAACAAGAGAGAATTAAAAAAGATGATATCATTGCTTATATTAAAGAAAGAATGAATTAAAAACAATTTTTATGAAAAATCCATTTGAAGGAAGAAACTATACCACAGCAGATGTTGAAAAGATTGAAGAATCTGGCGGTAATTTTCATGGCAATATTCCAGAAAAAACTGAAGAAGAAAATTCTAACATAGAAAAATTGAAGCATATGATAGAAGATACAAAAAATGCGATTAAAGAAATAAAGGAACCATTTTTACAAAATAATGAAGAAGTTTCACCTGGAGTTTTAGATTTCATTAAACATTTTGAAAATAAAATAAAATATTATTCTAATAAAATAGAAGAATTGGAAAGTAAAAATGTAGATGAAAAAGAAAAACCAAAAGATGTCGCTTGAAAATAATAAACTCATATAAAAAATCTCTTCTGAGCCATACTTAAGGGAGATTTTTTAATATTTTAATTTATGTTAAAATGGTCCTATGTTAAAAGCAAAAAAGAAAATATATAAAAATGGATTAAGGGTCGTGACGGTTCCGATGAAGGATAACCCAACTGTTACGGTGCTTGTCCTTGTAGGTACAGGGAGTGATTATGAACCCAAAGAAATCAACGGTATTTCACACTTTTTAGAACATATGTGTTTTAAAGGAACAGTGAAGCGTCCAACTGTGCAAGTTATAGCTCACGAGCTTGATGCACTAGGGTGTCAATATAATGCTTTTACAGGGTCCGAATATACAGGGTATTATGCTAAAGGTGATTCTAAGAATTTTAAACAAATGTTTGATATTATTTCCGATATATATTTGAACTCAACTTTTCCTGAGGCTGAAATGCAAAAAGAAAAAGGAGTAATTATAGAAGAGATAAATATGTATGAAGATATGCCCGCTTCACATGTACAAGATTTATTTACAGAAGTTCTCTATGCTGATCAGCCTGCAGGACGAAGCACTCTCGGAACAAAAGAAAATATAAACAAAATGGTTCGTGATAATTTTATAAATTATAAGAAAACTCATTATGTATCAGAAAATACAGTTGTGATTGTTTCTGGGAATATTACAAACAAAGAAGTCTACAATGAAATAGGGAAATATTTTAAAGATGTGCCAATTAATAAAAGTGGCAAAAAACCAAAAACTAAAGATAAACAAGAAAGCCCTCACGTTTTAATTAAATATAAAGAGACAGATCAAACTCATTTTGTAATGGGAGTTCGGACATATTCAGTTTTTGATAAAAGAAATACAACCCTATTATTACTTGGTGCTGTTCTTGGAGCAGGTATGAGCTCTCGGCTTTTTACTAAACTTCGAGAGGAGATGGGAGTAGCGTATTATGTCAGAGCTTACAATCAAACTTCACTTGACCATGGCTCTTTTCAGATATCTGCAGGAGTAAACAACCAAAGGACAGAAGAAGTAATAAAAGAAATTTTGAAAGAATGTAATCTTCTTATAAAAGAAAAAGCAAGTGATAAGGAATTGAATAAAGTGAAGTCTATGATAATAGGGAATATGAAGATGTCTCTTGAGGCAACTGATGATATTGCTAATTTTTATGGAGGTCAAGAACTTATTAAACATGAGATTAAAACTCTGGAAGAAAAAATTAAAGAAATTAACCAAGTCACAGCTATTGATATTCAAAAAATAGCTAAGACTATTTTTAAAACTAAAAATCTAAACCTGAGTATAATTGGTCCCTTTAAAGAAAAAAAAATATTTGTTGATATTTTGAAATTCTAATAAATGCCATATTTATGGTATTATAAAGTGTATGCATAATCATCCCGAAAATGTAAATATCAACATTTCAACTAGTACTCTTTTAAGAATTTTACTAATAGGAGGGTTAGTTTTTGCTTTCATAAAGTTGATTAATATTGTTCTTATTGTCTTAACAGCTATAGTTATCGCTTCTTTTGTGGAATCAGCTGTTGGAAAATTAAAAAAATATGTAAAGAATCGAATTTTTTCCGTTTTTATTATTTATATTTTTACAATTGCAATTTTGGTAGGATTATCATCAGTGTTTATTCCAGTTTTTCTTGAAGAGATGTCAACTCTTATCTCATCTCTTTCTCAATATATTCCAGACGGAAGTATTTTAAATAGTTTTCAGCCTGATACAATCTCTGGGGCAAAAGGAGTCATAAATACGATATCATCTAGTGGTTCGATTGGAGATCTTATCACAAGTACTCAGAAACTTGCGACAAGTCTCTCGGGAGGACTCTTTAATATTTTAGGTGAAGCTTTTGGTAGTATTCTAAATTTAAGTTTAATAGTTATTATTTCATTCTATCTATCTATTAAAGAAAAGGGTATTGAAAATTTTCTTCGTGTAATTATTCCAGACAAAAATGAAGAATATATTATTGACTTATGGAAACGTACTGAACACAAGATTGGTCTCTGGATTCAAGGACAGATGTTGATCGGTCTAATAGTTGGAGTTCTGACATATTTAGGGCTCACCTTGCTTGGGGTTAAATATTCACTAGTCTTAGCTATCATGACGGCATTTTTCGAACTTATTCCTTTTGGAATTTATCTTGCTATTATTCCAGCAATGATGTTTTCTTATTTGGATGGAGGAGCAACACTTGCGTTGTTGACACTTGCTCTTTATTTAATTTTACATCAATTTGAAACTTATCTTATTTATCCTCTGGTGATAAAGAAAGTCATTGGGATCTCTCCACTTGTCGTCATTCTTTCGATTCTAATCGGTTGGCAGTTAGCTTCTTTTTGGGGAGTGGTCTTAGCTATTCCTTTTGCTGTTTGTCTCTTTGAATTTTTGGATGATGTCGAGAAGAAAAAAATTCTTTCTAAAGTTATTTAATTTATGTCTAAATCTTTCTATATAACAACAACATTGCCATATGTAAACGCCGAACCTCATGTTGGTTTTGCTATGGAAATTATCCGTGCAGATGTAATTGCAAGATATAAGAAACAAGAAGGTTTTGATGTATTTTTTAATACTGGCACCGATGAACATGGTAAGAAATTATGGGAGAGTGCTAAAAAAGAAGGAAAAGAAATCGAAGTTTATTTAGATGAATACGCTGAAAAGTTTCGTGGTCTTAAGGATCTCTTGAACATAAGTGAGGATGTGCATTTTGTTAGAACAACAGACTCTAATCATGTCGTGGCTGCTCAAGAATTTTGGGCAAGATGTAAGGATAATGGCTATATTTATAAAAAAACTTATCAAGCTAAATATTGTGTAGGGTGTGAATTAAATAAAACTGATTCAGAATTAAATGAGCACGGAGAATGTCTTATACATATTGGGACACCTGTTGAATTAATTGACGAAGAAAATTATTTTTTTAAATTTAGTGCTTTTGAAAAACAACTACTTTCTTTGTATGAAAATAATCCGGAGTTTGTATTGCCTGATTTCCGTCAGAATGAAATTAAAACTTTTGTTGAAAGGGGACTTGAAGATTTTTCAGTTTCTCGTTTGGCATCCAAAATGCCTTGGGGGATAGCTGTTCCAGGAGATCCGACTCAAGTTATGTATGTCTGGTTTGATGCCCTAGTAAATTATATTTCTACTCTTGGTTGGCCAAATATTAATAAAGAAAAAGAAGAAGATTTATTTGAAAAATTCTGGATAAATGGAATACCTACTCAATATTGTGGTAAAGATAATTTGAGACAACAATCAGCGATGTGGCAAGCCATGCTTATGGCTTGTGATTTACCATGTTCACATCAAATTATAGTAGATGGATTTATCACAGGAGAAGGTGGTGTAAAAATGTCCAAATCTCTTGGTAACGGTTTTAATCCTTATGATGTAGTTGGTGAATATGGAACAGACGCACTACGGTATTTTGTTTTGCGTGAATTATCTGCTTTTGAAGATAGCCCATTTACTATGGAGAGATTTAAAGAAGCTTATAATGCAAATCTGGCCAATGGTATAGGGAATCTCACTTCACGACTTATGAACATGCTTGTAACTTATGATATAGATATAAGTGGTATTTCTTTTGAGCCAATTGTCAGTGGTGATATTGAAAAAGGTTATCAGAGTTTTCAATTAAATAAAGTGACGGATGTTGTTTGGAGTGAAATCACAAGACTTGATCAGTTTATCCAAAGCACGGAGCCATACAAGAAAATCAAGATAGATAAAGAACAAGCGGTTATGGATCTCCTTGAGGCAACGCAAGTTTTAGCTCGTATCGCTGTCACTCTCGCACCACTTATGCCTGAAACTTCACACAAAATAATAAGATTACTTAAATTGAGAGAAAAACCAGAAGTGCCTTTGTTCTTAAGGAAAGAATAATTGTTTTTTATAGTCTTTCTGTAACTTGTAACCTATTTATATGCCTAAATATGTAGATATACATGCACATACGAATTTTAAAGCTTTTGACGAAGATCGAGATGCGGTTATTAAACGTGCGAAAGAGAATGATACTTGGATGATAAATATTGGTACACAGTATGATACTTCATTAAAAGCAGTAGAATTGACTTGTGAGTATGAAGGAGTTTATGCAATTATCGGAATTCATCCTATTCATACAGGGGCTTCGTATCACGATGTCAGCGAGCTTGGTAGTGATGGTCAAGAGTTTACTTCTCGTGGGGAAATTTTCGATTATGAAAAATACAAAGAACTTGCAAAAAAAGGTAAGGTCGTAGGAATAGGTGAGTGTGGACTTGATTATTTTCATATGTCACCCGAAAGTGTTGAAAAACAAAAAATAGCTTTTATAAGTCAGATAGAACTTGCAAATGAACTTGATATTCCACTGATGCTTCACATTAGAAATAATGATGAGGATTTAAATACGAACGCTTATCAAGATGCATTAGAAATTTTAAAAAAATATGCCAAAGTAAAAGGCGTCTCGCATTTTTTTGCTGGTACACTAGAAGATGCACAAGATTTCATAGATTTTGGTTTTTATATTTCTTTTGCGGGGGTTATAACTTATCCTCCAAGGAAGAATTTCACAAGAGAAGTTAATTATCCTGAAATAATTAAAGCTTTATCTCTTGATATGATTTTGGCTGATACAGATAGTCCTTATGTGGCCCCAATACCTCATCGGGGGAAAAGGAATGAACCTATTTATGTCAGTGAAATTGTTAAAAAAATTGCAGAAATAAAAGGGTTAAATGAAATCGACGTCGCTAGTGCTATTGTTTCAAACGCTAAGAAGTTATTTAATATCTAAAATTCCTACACCGGGTGTGGGAATTTTAGATATTAGTGAATAGGGGGTAGACAGAAACCCATATATTTGTTAGTATAACAGCATATTTCGTTTATCCCGTCCCTGAAGACGTGATACACAGGTCCATAGCGAAATGGTATTATAAATAAGTAAATTAAGGCTAAATTGTACCTTTATAAGGTATCTTTTAGTAAAATATAATGGCAAAAACAAAAGAGGTAACAGAGGAAGTAGAAGTAGAAGTTGAAGGAGCAAAAGTATCTGTTTATGAAGTCGGTTATATTATGATTCCAGGAATTGCCGAAGAAAATCTTGGAGGAGAAGTAACAGAATTCAAAGATGGATTACTTGAGAGAGGGGCAACCTTTATATCTGATGAATATCCAAAAATGTTGGAACTCTCATATGAAATGTCTCGTTCAATTGCCAACAAGAAACAAAAGTTTTCTTATGGTTATTTTGGTTGGGTTAAATTTGAATGTACAACTCCCAATGCTAAAATAATTAAAGAATTATTAGATAAGAACGAAAAATTGGTTCGATACCTAATGATTAAAACTGTTCGTGAAAGTACTATGTCTACAAAGCGTGCTTATGGTAAACAAGATGGCAACAAGCGTCGTAGTGTTCCAAAAACCAAAGAGGAGTCAGCTCCGATCAATGAAGAAACAATAGACAAAGAAATCGAAGCTCTTGTGGTATAATTAGATTAGTTTCTAGGAGTTAGATTCTAGAAAACAAAAATATTATCACAATAATAATTAGCTTCTGGTATTTAGTTTTTGGTGACTTTCACTATAACTAATCACTAGAAACTATAAACTAATTTTATGTATTTAAACAAAGCTATAATCATAGGGAATTTAACACGTGACCCAGAATTGAAAGCCATTGCTTCTGGAAACAAAGTTTGTACTTTTAGTGTTGCAACAAATCGCACATACAAAGATGCCAATGGTGTCAGGCAAGATAAAACTGATTATCATAATATTGTCGTTTGGGGCAAGACCGCTGAAAACGTCGCGACATATATGAAAAAGGGAAGTCAGATATTAGTTGAAGGAAGGATGGAAACTCGCAGTTGGGATGATGCTGCCACTAATACTAAAAAGTATCGTACTGAGATTATCGCTGATACTGTACAATTTGGTTCAAAACCTACAGGAGCATCTGCTCCATCTTCTCCAAGTGCAACACCCTCTTCCTCTCCTAAACAAGAAGAAGAGATAGACACTATAGAGTATCCAGAAGAGCAGATCAACGCAGAGGATATACCGTTTTAGCATTAGTGATTAGTAGCTAGGTTCTAGTTGCTAGTTAAAAACAAGATTAAAAGAATTAATAAAAACCTAGTCACTATAACCTAGTCACTAGAAACTAATTTATGAAACAAGATTATTTTTCATCAAACAACATCAAGCATATAGATTATAAAGATGTAGAGTTGCTACGTCGCTTTATAACTCCATCTGCTCGTATGCAATCTCGTCGTCGCACAGATGTGACTTCAAAAAACCAGAGAAAGTTAGCTATTGCTATAAAAAGAGCTCGTTTTATGGGATTATTACCATATATAGCTAAATAGTTATAAAGTTTATAAAGCAAAATGCCTCGGCTTCGCCGAGGCATTTTGCTTTATTTATCTTACTTACTCCTTCCTATATATTACTTATATATGGTATAATATACACATTATTAATTATATGGATCACGTGATAGGGATATCGTTCGACGTGATTATACAGAATAAAATTATGAAAAAATTACTAATGGGATTGTTTGTTTTTAGTTTATTAACTATAAGTTGTCAAGCTTATGCGTCTACTATAAATAATTCAGTTTTAGAGCTTACTTCTTCTGATAGGGGTCAAACTTTTGAGGTTGTAAAAGGACAAATTATATCAGTTACCCTATGTAATCCAGGGGATGGAGGTTATCAATTTGATACCCCTCAATATGATAGTTTATTTTTAAATTTAATTAGTCATGTAAATATTCCTATACAAAGTAATATCTATCCTCCCATGCCTGGAGGTTGTTATGGTAATGATGTTTTTAAGTTTCAAGTATTAAATACTGGAACATCAAAATTAAATATAAATGCTTCTCAACCATGGATAGGAGGAAGTACGTCAAATATGTTTAATTCTACTTTTGTTGTATCTTCATATAATTCTTCTGGTCCTGTAATTTCTGGAGTTTCTGGTCCTCAACAATTATCTGTCGGCCAACAAGGAACATGGACAGTTAATGCAACTAGTCGCTATGGGGGAACTCTCAATTACTCAGTTGTTTGGGGAGATGAAGTTTACTATCAAACAGCAATGATGGTTTCAAATAATCCCGTATATCAAACTGCAACATTTACTCATACATATAATACTGTTGGTAATTTTTCTCCAAAATTTAGAGTTGAAGGTGATAATGGTATTCGTTGTATTACAACACCTTGCAACAGTACAGGGATGGCAGAAACAAGCATAAGTGTTAATGTTGGGAATTCTCCTTACGTTATTGATAATGGTTGTTTTAATGGGAATAGGTATAGTATAACAACAGGGCAACTATGTTCCAATGTTATTATAGATAGTGGATGTATAAATGGTAATATTTATAGCTCAACAACAGGACAAATATGTTCTAATTCAAATTTTAATAATTATAGAATTCTAAGATTAACTATCCCAAGAATGACAGGAGACGATATCCGAACACTTCAAAGATTTCTTGAATTAAACGCCGATGGGGTATATGGTCGTGGAACAGCTTATGCTGTTAGTGGATGGCAAGCTGAAAATGGACTTGCTCCTGATGGTACAGTTGGTCCTCTAACTAGAGCTAGAATGGGGTATTAGATTAAGTTGTAATGTTTTTATAAAGTGGAAAGTTGTATATAAAATGCCTTGGCGATGCCAAGGCATTTTATATAAACCATATTATTTAAAGCTCAAGATATAGATTTATATTGTTTTTCTATCACGGCATGATATAATAAATACATATTAATAATTATAAGGTGTCGCGTCTCAAAAGATGTTACACGACATGATTCCATGGAATCAAAAATTATATGAAAAAGTTACTAATGGGTTTGTTTCTCGTCGGAATCCTTTCGTTTAGTTTTCAAGCTAGTGCATATACTCTCAATGATTTACTTTTACAAATTAAAAATCTTCAAAAAGATGTCGCCCAATTACAATTGAAGCTCAAGGGTTCAATTGGGGATTTATCATATCCTAGTCTTGAGATTTATACACCATACGATAATACTCAGACCTCATCAATTGTTGGTATAAATGTTACTTCTCTTGGAACTCCTGCCGCAACATCACTTCTTAAAATTTATTATGGAACAACACCACATCCAACTGCTTCATTTGTAACTCATCCAAATGAGTTAACTGTAAAAATATATCAATATAAACTTTCCTCTTTAACTTGTGGTACAAAATATTACTATTATGGAATGATAGACTCCACTTACTCTACAGATGGAACTTTTACGACAGACCAATGTACTTCAACTACTCCCTCTATTCCAACTTTTTATAAAGAAGGGACCACTTCTTCCTCTGTTACTTCAAATTCAGCTTTGCTTAGTGCTTTTATCTCATTCCCTGGACTTCCTTCAACTATTTTATCTCGTGGTATTTGTTATAGTACTTCTCCAATAGTCTCAACAAATGACTCTAGTTGTATTTCCGCTACGATAGCAAATGATTCAGGTGTATTTTATTCTAATGCATCATCATTGATTTCAGGTACAACTTATTATTTTAAAGGTTATGCTGTTAATGCTACAGGAGCAGGAATTTCTTCGGTTAGTTCATTTACTACAACCGGAACTGCTCCATATACAGATCCATATACTAAACCAGCTAATTATTTAGCACCCAGGGTTGATATTTATTCATCAGCTCCTCCAGGTTTAACTTCTAGTACCGCCGCTGTTAGAGGAATTGTTACAAACCCAGGCTCTGTTGGTATATCAGAGAGAGGTGCTTGTTATGGACTTTCTTCTCCGACAAGTTGTAAGGCAGCCTATTTTGTCCAAGGGCCGAATGATATGTTCTTGACTAAATTTGAGGGATTAAATGCTAATACCACATATTATTACAAAATATATGCAAAAAATAATTATGAAACAGTCTATTCTTCAGTTGGAACATTTACAACACTAGCTTCTCAGTCTTCAACTTACACAATTTCATCAGGTAGTGTAGGTGGTGGATCAATTTCTCCTTCTGCTACTACTGTTAATGCAGGAGAAAAAGGAATATTTAATCTCACTCCATATGGTGGTTATACAGCTTCTGTTGGAGGTAGTTGTGGAGGAAATCTTGTAGGTAATACTTATACTACAAATGCTGTTAATGAGAACTGTTCAGTTGTTGCGAC
>JBBQGX010000013.1:0-18531 GCA_038323465.1 Minisyncoccia bacterium
TTTAAATTAGTTTCGACTTATCCTACGACACGACTAATAATGTGATAATGTGTGCCAAGGAAAAAAACCAATGTGTGTGCATAATTATGATTAGATAATTACTAATTACTAATTACTGACTACTAATTTAAAAACTAGAAATCAGAAATGCGGAAATAATAATCCCTAATCTCTTTACTGAACTTCTAAATATTGAAACTTATCCTATACACTTCTCTCTATCAAAAAAGTTGTGGTAGAAAAAGAAACAAAAATTAGAATCGTAAACGAAATCCATAAACCGTGATACTGCTTGTTTCATCTTTTGTTTAATTATTACTAATCAAACTAAAAATATAGACAAGCATATCTGCCTTGTCGACAGGGCCGATACTACTTTTTAATTCTTGAAAAATTCTTGGTGAATTTCCTAGCAATACAATACTCCTCTATCAAAGTAAATAAGTAAAGCGAGAGAAAACCATTTATGATTTTTCTTGCAATACGTTACTCCTCTATCAAAGTAATAAGTAAGCGAGAAAAAACAAAAAGAAAATTAAAAAAACAAAAAGTAATTTGACCAAAGAAAAAATAATTACTGATTACAGTAATAATTACCAATTACTAATTACTGATTACTAATTTAAAAAATTAGAACCAAAAAATAGGGAAAAGAATAACTACTATAACCATGCCGAAAACTGTTTGGTATTAACTGTTTGCGGTATTAAATTTTCAATGATCTTAATCCTATAAATGAGGTTTGTAACCACACATATAAGAATACTACATACTAGCATATTATGCGTATAAATGCCAACAAACTAATATGTAATAACATTATATAATGATGGCAAATAATATGCAACAAATATATAGGTGGGTGTGGATAAGTAGAGTAATTAATGATTACAAAAATACCCTCCCTTTTATATAGACGTATCAGAAGTGAAATAATTACATAGGAATTATTAATTACCAAAGACTAATTACTAATTAAAAGACCTCGGCGAAGCCGAGGTCTTTTAATTGTATTCTAAATTAGTAATTAGTAATTATCATATACCGAGACCATCTCTTTTCTCCTATCTTCTTTATCTGTCCTTTAGAGACGAGTGCATTCAATTCACGCTGTATAGTCTTCTCAGAGCAGTCGGTAAATGATTTTGAGATGTCCTTTATAGAAACTTCTTTGTCCTTTACAAGAGCAAGTATTCTAGATGTTCTTTCTTGTTTATCACCACTAGACAAAACATGATGATTAGAATTTGAAAGCTGTCCTACAGATGATTGTGTTTTGGTATTCATAAAGGACATTGTGTTGAGAGGTGTCCCTTTTGTATTATTGTCCTTTATACCATCCTGCTGATTTCCAATAGGTCCGACCTGTGGGAAATTAAACATATTTTCATCGAGGGTAAATGTGAAGTGTCTGTCTTTCTCTTGATGAGACTCCAACTCCCCTACTAGTAGGGTAAATTCTTTCTTCAAAATGTGAGTATTCATATCTGAGATAAAACCGATAGTATTGGCTATCTCTACAAAAGAAATGATCTCATGAACGCGAGAAAGCGAAGCCGAAATATGTACATGTTTGTCCATAGGAGAGAGCCCAGAAAGATTATACATATCGGACAACAATTCGACACCCAACTGACGGAGTTTACTCTTTAGGGCATCATCTGTATCCATGCAATCAGTAACCATATAAAGTGCCGTTATGAGCTTCTCTGTCTTTTTGTTTGCGAATTCATAAATACCTTTATTGGCAAAAGGTTTAACATCTAGAGCATTTGATTGTCCGTATGAATTTAAATTTGTCTTTTGTGTGTCTTTTTGATTATTCATAATGTCTTTTTCTCGTCATAGACAAGAAATTTATGTCTTTAATGTGTCCATTATATACTCTATTTTTTTCAGACGCAAGTGAAAAATGAGTGCAAATTAAGAATGAATAATTAAAAATTAAGGATAGAAATTAGCTCAAACAATCCAGCCCCGAAGCGAAGCTTCGGGGCTGGATTGTTTTGTATTTATTTTACTTTAATTTTTTCTTTAATAAACTTATGTTTTTTCAAGAAATTTATGATGGGTTTTCCACAATCTTCACAGAATTCTTTTGAACCCAAAAAGTTATCCACAGGGGCAAAAATCTCTGTCTTTTCCATATAATTTTGACAGAATTTTTTATATTTTTATGCTATAATGGATCTATGAGAAAGGCACAAAAAACTATCAAAAAAAATAATGTTACGATAGATGATTTAGCAGTTATGGTTGCTAAAGGTTTTGAACATATTGATAAGAAATTTGAGGTCATTGATAAACGATTTGATGCGATTGATAAACGATTTGATGTGATTGACGAAAGGTTTAATAAAATTGATCAAACTCTTTATGAAATGCAATCTGATATTCTTACTATAAAAGAAAGATTAAATAAAATAGAACAGGTTCTCGGACCACTTATCATTGTAGTTGATTCTTTAAAAATAATTCAAAGGGAGTTTGATAATCGTCTGACTAAACTTGAAAAAAAAGTTGGTATAAATAAATAACATAATTATGGCAAAAAAAGATATTGAAGATGAAGAGAGAGGTGAACCAAAAAGAGGGAGAAAACCCGGCAAAAAAGGGAGAAAAAAAGTTGAACTAAAAGAAGAAACTACAGAGAGTATCTGGGGGGTGGGATTTCTAGTTTTAGGACTTTTGATATTGTTATCAATTTTTGAACTTGCCGGAGTTGCAGGTGATTTCATTTATAGAATTTTAAATGGATTGTTTGGTTTTGGATATTATATACTTCCAATACTTTTAGTAATTATTGGAATATCTTTTATGCGAAATGGCAGATGGGGCATAGCTCGACTCCACGCCATAACTGGAGCTTGCGTCCTCCTCTCGACTCTTGGAATTATGGATATCACAACCAACGGTACAGGCCCATCTGTAATCATTACATATGGCGGATACTTTGGAGCACTAATAGCATGGCCGTTCATAAAACTTTTTGGAATTTATGGAGGAATTTTAATTCTTGGAACAATCCTTATCACCTCTCTCATTATTCTCTTTAATGAAAAGCCAAATTTGATAGCTCTTTGGCATTGGTTAAAAAATGTTTTCAATCGTGAAATTCCTATTCCTTTCACAAAAAATGAAAACACAAACACAGAAGAAACTGAAAGAGAAATTGATAACAAAAAAATAACTGAAAAAGAAATTCCTCTCGATTATGATGAGAGCGCTATCAAAGACAAAAAGGAAGAATTGCTGTCTCCTAAAAAGAAGTTTCATACTGACTACATAGCTCCTCCACTCTCGCTCCTCGAAAAAGACAAGGGCAAGCCAAATGTCGGCGACTTGAAAGGCAACATGAACATCATTCAGCGTACACTTCTAAACTTTGGTATCTCTGTCGAGATGGACGAAGTAACCATCGGTCCAACTGTTACTCGTTATGCCCTCAAGCCCGCCCAAGGGGTCAAGCTCTCACGCATCGTCGGACTTCAAAACGACCTCGCACTCGCACTCGCTGCCCACCCTATCCGTATCGAAGCTCCCATCCCTGGCAAGTCACTCGTCGGTATTGAAATACCAAACAAAATAAAATCTACTGTCGGTCTCGCTACCCTTCTCGCTGATGATAAATTTCAAAACTCTCCAAAGCCACTGACAGTAGCACTCGGTCGTGGACTCTCTGGTAAGGCGACATTTGGTAACTTGGCCAAAATGCCTCACGCCCTGATCGCTGGAACAACTGGTTCTGGTAAATCTGTCACCATACACTCTGTCATTACATCGCTACTATATCGCAACGGGCCCGATGATATGAAGCTCATACTTGTCGATCCAAAGAGAGTCGAGCTTACCCTCTACAACAAAATCCCCCACTTGCTCACTCCAGTCATCACAGATCCAAAGAAAACTATTTTGGCACTCAAATGGGCTGCGAAAGAAATGGATCGCCGTTATGATATCCTCCAAGCTGAATCAGTTCGCGACATAGAGTCATATCATTCAACCGTTTATGCAAAATCAAAAGATGGTGAAGCAGAACGTATGCCGTACATCGTTATCGTCATCGATGAACTTGCTGATATTATGACCGCTTACCCACGAGAACTCGAAAGTGCTATCGTGCGTCTAGCTCAGATGTCCCGAGCTGTTGGTATCCACCTAATCCTCTCGACTCAACGACCCTCGGTCAATGTCATCACTGGGCTCATCAAGGCCAACGTCCCTACTCGTGTCGCTCTACAGGTATCCTCACAGATAGACTCTCGAACAATTCTCGACCAAGGTGGTGCAGAAAAACTCCTCGGGGCTGGAGATATGCTCTATGCTAGTGGCGAGATGAGTCAACCCGAACGTTTGCAAAGTGCTTTTATTTCTGAAGATGAAGTCAAGCGTGTTGTAGAATATTTAAAAAATGCCTATATGGATGAAATACCAGAGACTATTGAACTATCAGGAAATATCGAGAAAGGGGGTGGACTCTTTAGCGATAGTCTCGAAGGAGGGAGTGATGGTGACGATGATCTATTTGAAGAAGCGAGAGAGATCGTCATTCGAGATCAAAAAGCTTCCACTTCATACTTACAAAGGAAACTCGGTGTCGGATATGCTCGCGCTGCAAAGCTCGTCGACATGCTCGAAGAACGCGGAGTCGTCGGACCAGGGAACGGTGCAAAGCCCCGTGAAGTCCTCGAGAAACCTATGGACCATACAGATGATATAGTAGTATAAAACAAACACGACAAAAATTAGGTTCTATGAGCTAGGTTCTAGTGGCTAGTAAGAATAGAAAGGAAAGTGATATAATATAAACATGGATTAGTGTCGCGCTAAAAGGACGGTTGCGCGACATGATTCCGCTGAATCAAATGCGAAGTATAAAAAACAAAAATTTAAAATGGTGGATAGGGATGACATCTTGCATGATGTTATTCGTCCTCATTGGTGTTTTTACTTATATTAAAATGTCATTCTTAATAAAAGGAGTACAAATAATCGCAAATATTGAACATCGTGAAGATACATCGGTGATCATAGTCAGAGGTGTCGCCAAGAATGCCAATTTTATTAGTCTAAATGGTAGAGAAATATTTATTGATAAAGATGGAAGCTTTTCGGAATCTATTGCTCTCATACCGGGAGTTTCTGTTGTTACAATAAATACCGAGGATAAATTTGGGAAAAGTAATGTGTGGAAAAAACAAATAGTTTATAAGGGAGGTATTCCCTCGGTCGCATTTAAAAATCAAATTATTAATATTAATTAAACTAATTTTATGGCATTTACAAAGAAAGCAAAAAAGGAAACAAAGACGACAGGTGGTGATATCGAAGACACAATCAAGTCTATTCAGACTAAATTTGGGGAAGGTGCAATCATGAAGCTAGGTGATGCTCCACGAGTTGATATTGATGTCATCCCTACTGGCTCTATTGGGCTCGATATGGCACTCGGTGTCGGTGGTGTACCGCGTGGCCGTATGATAGAAATATTTGGACCAGAGTCATCTGGTAAGACGACCCTTGCTCTCCATATCGTTGCAGAAGCTCAAAAAAAGGGTGGAATATGTGCATATATCGATGCTGAACACGCAATGGATCCAGATTACGCGGGTAAGCTCGGAGTAAATATAAAAGAACTTCTTATCAGTCAGCCTGACAACGGTGAACAAGCTCTTGAGATAGTGGAAAGTCTCGTACGTTCTGGCAAGATAGATATCATCGTCGTTGACTCTGTCGCCGCACTTACTCCCCGTGATGAAATCGAGGGAGATATGGGACAATCGCACGTCGGAAAACAAGCTCGCCTCATGTCACAAGCACTTCGCAAGCTTGTAGCTATCGTTGCTCATTCTAAAACAGTTCTAATTTTTATAAACCAGATAAGAATGCAGATCGGTGTCATGTTTGGTAATCCAGAAACTACCCCAGGAGGCAAAGCTCTCAAGTTCTATACTTCAGTACGTCTTGATATTCGTCGAATCGCTCAAATCAAAAAAGGTGAAGAAGTTGTAGGTTCTCGTACTCGTGTAAAAGTTGTAAAGAATAAAGTCGCCGCTCCTTTTAAACAAACTGAATTCGATATACTTTATGGTGAAGGTATCTCTCGTGAAGGCGAGATCATGGCTCTCGGGGAGAAGCTCGGTATCATCAGTAAGTCAAGCGGAGCAATCTTTACATATCTCGGTACTGCAAAACAGAGAGAGAAAGGCCCAGTCGAAGAGATCAAGCTCGGTCGTGGATATGACGCCGCACGCACATACCTACGCGATAACAAAAAACTCTCAGAAGAAATACTAAAAGAAGTCAGATCAAGATTCGGAGAGATACAAGTTGCAAGTGCTGGGGAATAATGCTATAAAATATATATTATGCTTGAATACTCAGAAATAAGAACTGGAAAAATAATTATTTACGAAGATGAACCTTGCGAAGTCTTGGATAACCACGTCGCTCGAACTCAACAACGCAAACCTCAAAACCAAGCCAAACTCAAAAGTCTGACTTCTGGGCGTACTTGGAATACTGTTTTTCATGCTTCTGATAAAGCAGATGAAGCTGAGATAAGTAAAAAACCTGTTAAATTTTTATATGCCAACAAAGGCGAATATTGGTTCTCTAGTGCAGATGATGCTTCAGATCGATTTCAACTTCCTGAAAAAATAATCGGTGATTCTGGTAAATATCTAAAAGCAAATGAGCTTGTAGAAGCACTCATCTGGGACGATGATGGAGATGAGAAGATAATAAAGATCAAGCTCCCTATCAAGATGGAATTCCTGATCAAAGAAGCTCCCCCATCAATCCGTGGCAATACTGCCAATGGTGGTGGCAAGCTAGCCGTCCTTGAAAACGGAGTCAAGATCCAAGTCCCCTTCTTTGTTGAAGAAGGAGACCGTGTAATCGTCAATACTGAAACTGGTGACTACGTAGAGAGAGTTTCAAAATAAATAAAATATTAATTAAATTCCCCGCAAGCGAAGCCTGCGGGGAATTTAATATAATAAGATTGATAAAATAAAAAACACGGGACAATTATCCCGTGCTCTAAAGATTAAACATATTATATAAAATAAAAAAGCTGCAGAATCCTTTAGGTCTGCAGTCTTTTTTTTGTTTTTATAAAGTTAAATTTTTGAAAATCTGAAAAACTTATTTTTTCAAGATAGAAAGCAAGTAAGTTGCATAATCCAGAGGATTTTCTTCCATGAAATTATCCTTAAGAGCTCTTGCCACTTCGATCTGCATTTGTTTTGGAAGCATCGAGAGCAATTTGGGGTTATCGTACAACTTCCTAAGCTCGTTAAACGCATCCTTTTTTTCATAAATAAGGTGCGATAATGGAGAAGTAACAACTTCAGGTTTTTCCGCACTGACTTTTTCAGGTTCAGTTGAAACATCATGAACAACGGAAGAAGAACTATGAGCTTCTTCTTCAACAACTTGCGGAATTTCTTCAGATGATTGTGAAGTTTCAGTATCTTCAAGTAATTCCTCTGATTTTGGCAAATCATTAACATAAACCAGAAGATTCCCGTGACCATCAAGCCCAGCTTTCCATCCCATTTCTGAAATGATATCGAAAACCATAGCACCGGTTGTTTTCCAGTGGTAAGTAACAAGAAAAACATTTTCCTCTTTTCTGACTGACGTCGGCTTTGAGGTGATGTTCGCACGAACCAATCGTTTCAGAACTTCGTCTGTTGATGCATTTTGATTTGGAGGTAGAGTAAAATTTACAGAACCAAGTCTTTTTTCTCTGTTTTTCCATTCCGAAAGATCCACCAGCACCTGCGACCCTTCTCTGGCCACAAATTTTGAGCCAAGAATCCATTCAATAGCGACTTCCACCTTTTGAGCAATAGCTTCATTTGCACAATTGAGTGCATCGCTACTACCAATCAAATCCCTTTTATAAGTCAAAAAGTGCGATAAATGGCACTCTTTAGAATCGAAACTTGGGTGATTAATTTTTCTATCAGAGCACAGATATGCGTGCAAAAATTTAGACAATCCGAGAGTTCTACTTTCTGCTTTCATAATTTTTTGTTTTTGTTGTGTTTGTGTTTGTGTTTTTTCGGCTGGAGCCAAGATTACTTTTTCGAGAACTAAATGGGGTTGTTTGCCATCAACTTTTTTGTGTCCATCTGGGAACAAAAGTGCGTAATGTTCTTCGATTTTTTCCACAGAAGATGTGCGAATTTCACTCAAATTATATTTAAGTGTACCAGCAATATTACCGTGTCCCGTAATCTTATTAGCAGTCATTTGAAAATTTTTTATAATATAACTCTTAATTTTCCCAATGTGAGCTAAATCACTTGAAGTTATTATCATTATTGCCACCTTACCTTGAGGTGAGGCCTGATATTTGGTATTCATGAAGAATCTTAATTCTTCTTCAATCATTACCTCAATCTTTGTACCAAGAGATACCTGAATCTCTCTACTAAGACCATTCCCTTGTGAAACTAAATCGACTGTTACATAACGATGTTGAACTCTCAACTTTCGTTTCTTTCTACTACTGTTACTCATAACTTAGAATTTTAAATAATTTAACTTTATTTTTTAAAAAACATTTTCTTGTTTTATTATAGACAAACAAGAATGCCTCAAAAACCCTCTTTCCTTGAAAGTGAATTTTTATTTATATTCTTTTGTAGAATATCATATAATAGTAATGATGTCAATATAGTATTAGGGTTTTAAAGGTTAAATTTTATATGGATTGATGAATATTAAATACCCCATAGGTCTTGCCTATGGGGTATTTATATATGTATTTTATATTAACCTACTACTGTGATTCCTGCTGAGCGAGCACTACCTTCTATTATCTTCATTGCGCCTTCTATGTCTTTAGCATTTAGATCAGGCATCTTCTTCTCGGCGATAGCTCGAACTTGAGCTTTTGTTATACTTCCTGCCTTACTAGTATTTGGTTTACCTGAACCTTTCTCGATACCAGCAGCCTTAAAGATAAGCCCTGCAACAGGTGGAGTTTTGACTTTGATGTCATAAGTTCTATCTTCGTAAACAGTGATAAGAACTCCGACTATCTCACCTGCATCCTTTGCTGTCATCGCATTAAACTTTTGACAAAATTCTGCGATATTCACACCAGCTTGTCCGAGTGCGGGTCCAAGTGGAGGCGCAGGAGTAGCCTTTGCGGCTGGGATTTGTAATTTTACTTTTTTTGTTATTTTTTTTGTAGCCATAAAATGAGTGTAACAGGATTGTCTAAATTTTTATCCGTGTAGGGCCCCTATGGGGTAAAGCGGGGAAAATTTAGATAATACTGCGAAACGATTTAAATTGTTTAACTAATATTGAAGCTTAGCGTAACAGACCTAATCTTATCTTAAAGTTTCTTAATTTGCAAGAAATCAAGTTCGACGGGAGTTTCGCGTCCAAACATCGAAACGAGAACCTTAACCTTACCTCTCTCGTTGTCAACATCACTGACTTTTCCTTCGAGTTCTTTAAATGGACCATCTGCAATGCGTACCATTTCTCCTATTTCGACATCCATCAAATGCTTGCTCTTTGTACCGCTATTCTTTTCCATTCGGCCAAACAAATCATCGACTTCTTTCTTCTCAAGTGGTACAGGATTGACCCCAGCTCCAACGAAACCAGTCACCCGAGGAGTGTTGCGAACAACATACCAAGAATTATCATCCACAATCATATCAACGAGTACATAACCAGGATAAACTTTCTCCTCAGCCTCTACTCTCTTGCCTCCTTTGATTTTTATTTTCTTTTCAGTAGGTACAATGACGTTGAAAATTTTATCATTGACTCCCAGACTATCAATACGCTGTTTTAGATTACGCATAACAGCATTCTCATAGCCAGCGTATGTATGGATCGCATACCAATTTCTCTCCCCTCTTAATTCTTGTTTTGCCATAATATTATTTTAAAAAATTATCTGTTAATTAATTTCTCAAGTCCTTTGCTAAACAAAAAATCTAGAAATCCTAGATAATAAGCGACAAAGATAGAGATGGCAAGAACTGCGATAGTAGCATACACCGCCTGCTTACGAGTAGGCCAAGTTATATGTTTTGATTCAGCTATTACTTCTTTAAAGAAATTGGTTACTGTATTCATATATTGATTTTATTAATATTGATAAATCTTACTCCTAAAACCTTTTACTAAAGGTTTGGACGAACATTTGTAAACAAATGTTTTAGTCTTATTAAAAACCACCCCGGAGGGCTTATTTACAGAATACCACTATAAGGGCGGTAAAGTCAAATACCCCGAAGCGAAGCTTCGGGGTATTTGACTTTCTATCATCTTATCTCATAAGTTATAGAAACATCTGAATTTATCTTGTTCTCTCCTTTTGGTAATACTGGAGCTGAAGCAGAAGAATCAGCTACTCCCATACCAACAGCTTTTGCAGAATACATCATTGGATACCCTCCTTGATTTTCAGAAAAGTTTACAACTTTACCGAGTTTAACTCCTAACTCAGAGGCTAGTACTTCTGCTTTTGCCCTTGCATCTTTTATAGCAATAGCTCGAGCCTGATCTTTCCAATTGTCTTCATTGTCTATTCCAAATGTTGGACCACTAATATCTGTGACTCCGAGAGTTGCGAGTCCTGTGCGGATATCACTAGCACTATCTACTTCACGAATCTTTACAGTGATTGCTTGAGTAGCAGTATAACCAACTATCTTTGGGTCTTTTGTAGGACATGGATAAGTAAAACATGCTACTTGTGATTCATAAGAATATTTTGGATTTAAACCACCATATTCTGATTTAATATCTTTCTCTGCAATCTTTTTATCCTTTAAATATTTTAGTGTTTTAGTAATTTCAGTATTCAATAAATCCTGAGCCTCTTTGGCAGATTTACCTTCTTTATTTAAATTGATAGATAAAGATGCGATATCTGAAACAGCGAGTACTTCCCCCTTACCGCTAACCGAGATTGTATTGGCTGGTTGATTACCACGACCAATATACTTACTATTTTTGACTTCATTTACAAAGCGAGCCAATGTAAAAAGTGAAATAATTATTATTAATATAAGAACCGCATAACCTATTTTCTTGTTATTTAATATATTTTCCATAAGACTATTATAGCATATTTTATTCTTTATTTAGAGCAACTATTGGATCAAGACGTGAGGCATTTCGAGCTGGAAACACACCAAAAAAGAGACCTATCGTCATAGAAACAGAAACTGACAATATGACACTCCAAAAAGGAACAATAAATTTCCATGCCAATCCTTGGCTTTGTGCAATTTTTGAGACCAAATATGCAAAAAATGAGCCACCAATAATTCCAAAAATTCCACCTATAAAAGTCAACATGATAGCCTCAATAATAAATTCATATAAAATATCTTTATTGCGAGCCCCAAGAGCTTTCTTTAATCCTATCTCGCCGATACGTTCTGTTACTGCCACATACATAATATTCATGACCCCTACCCCTCCAACTATCAGAGATATCGAGGCGATAGCAATGAGCAAAAAAGTAATTGCTTTTAGAATAGTATTAAAAGTTCCTAGTGCCTGATCTTGTGTATTTACCTTAAAATCATCTTTTGTTGGATCTTTGATATAATGATTTCTTCTGAGAGTATCTCCAATATCTAGAGCTGTCGCACTAGCCAAATTATTATCTTTGACTTCAACGATGCCATAAAATAAATAATCAACTCCTAAAATCTTTTTCTGTAGTGTAGTTATAGGAATAAAGACTTGATCATCTGCACCATCAAACCCACCTTTTTTCTCATAGACACCTATAACTTCAAAATTTGAAGTCCCAACTCTTATTAGTTTCCCTAGAGGATCCTGATCCCCAAAGAGGTCTAGGGCTATATTGCTACCCAAAAGTGCAACTTGTGTGAGGCCTTTGTCTTCGCTCTCTGTATAACCACGTCCAATTTTTATAACACTTTTATCAATATCAAATCGTGAAGAAGAAGCTCCAAATATTAAAACATTTTTTGAAACACCCTGATACGTCACCACAAGTTGCCCAATAGAAGCTCCGTATGCATTCTTTACGTTGGGAAGATTTTTAATATCTTCTATGTCTTTAATTTTTAAAGTAGTAACAGGAACTGCATTTTCAGCAGAACTTTTTGCTTGACCTGAGGACGAAGCAGATGAACTCGAACGATCTTTTGTTGAAGCTGGAATAGAAGTTTCAACAAAAACTACATTGTTGCCATTGGCTTCAATCTGAGAATTGATATAACTCTTGAATCCTTCACCAGCAGAAAGAACTAGTATCACAGTTCCGATACCTATCATAATACCAAGTGTTGTTAAAAGTGTCCTAGAAGGACTAGACCTCACTCCACGTATAGCTTGTTTTATATATATATTATTCATATCTTAATGCAACTATTGGATCAAGTTTTGCTGCTTTTAATGCTGGATATAATCCAAAAATTATTCCGACAATCAAAGAAACTGAGACTGCCAATATGATAGCTATGGGAGAAATGATAAATGCCCAGTCATACCCTGCAAAACGAGCACCAAGTGCAACAATATAAGAAACCAAAATTCCAAATACAATACCGATAACACCACCAGAAAGAGTTAAGACTATCGACTCAAGAAGAAATTGATTGCGAATATTTTTATTTGTTGCTCCTATGGCTTTACGAAGTCCTATTTCACGAGTACGTTCTGAAACATTTACAAGCATTATATTCATAATACCTATACCTCCGACAACAAGAGAGATAGCAGCCATGAGCGCTAAAAATACCCTAAGTGTATCAGTGATCCCAGTTAAAAGTTTTATGGCATCGGCTAAATCTCTCACTGAAAAATCATCGTTGTCTATATTGGTTATCTTGTGTTGATTGCGGAGTACTCGACTGATATCATCTATTGTTACTTTTACATTTATAGAATCATCGACTTTTACACGAATAGCTTGAACATAATTTATTCCAAGTATTTGTCTTTGTCCAATAGAGAATGGTATAAAAACCTGATCATCTTGATTCTGAAATGCAGCGGTTCCCATTTTTTTTTGAACTCCTATAACTCGAAAAGGAATACTATTGTTCACAGAATTATTGCCGATATTGTTACTAGATACTCTTAGTTTGACCACTTTGCCGATTTCTCCACCATTAGGAAAAAGAGCGCTCGCAACATCATAGCCCAAAACTACAACATTTGCTCCAGACCGTCCTTCTTCATCTGTAAAAAAATTTCCTTTAATTAATTCAAGATTAGTTATTCTAGGATAATTACCATAAACAGCGGTAAAAGAAGTATCAATATTCTCATCACCATATACAACGGTCGTATTACCCTTAACATAAGGAGTGACCTCTGTTGCGTTTGGAACCTTACTTTTATCTTTTATTGCTTCAACATCAGCAATTGTTAAAGTTTTAATTTGTACTCCAAAAACTGCTGTTGGTGGTCCTTTTTCATTACTTTTACCAGGAAGCACTCCGATGAGATTGGTTCCGAGTTTTGTAATCTGTCCTAGGACGAGAGATTGTGCACCTGAGCCAAGTGAAATGATAATGATAACTCCAGCAACTCCTATTATAATCCCGAGAATCGTCAAAAAAGACCTCCCCTTTCTCGCCAGTAAGTCTTTTGTTGTGGTTTTAATTTCTTTTTTGAAATCTTCCATTTTATTGTTATTCTTCTTCTGTTATTATCTTTGAGTGTACACGCTCGTCATCTGGAACAAGCCTGTCCGAGACTATTTCTCCGTCGGCAATTGTCACGATGCGGTTAGCATGAAGTGCAACTTTTAAATCATGTGTTACCAAAATAATTGTTTTTCCTTCTTTATTTAATTTCTCTAAAATATTCATTACAGTCGCTCCACTTTTTGAATCAAGGTTCCCTGTGGGTTCATCAGCAAAAATAACTTTTGGATCACACACGAGGGCTCGAGCAATAGCGACACGTTGTTTTTGACCGCCTGAGATTTGATTACTCATAAAATTTATTCTTTCTCCGAGTCCAACGGCTTCAAGTGCACGTTTGGCGCGGATCTCGTGACTTTTCTTGTCCGCACTATACGAGAGTGGCAACATAACATTGTCGAGAACTGAAGTACGAGGAAGTAGATTGAATGATTGAAAAACAAAACCAATACGAGCATTACGAATGCGAGCCAACTCATCATCATTAAAGTTTTCTGTATTCTCACCCCCAAAGATATACTCTCCGGATGTTGGGCGATCGAGAAATCCTATAGTGTGCATCAGGGTCGATTTGCCAGAACCAGATGGTCCCATAATGGCTACAAATTCCCCTTCATCTACTAACAAGTCTATACCCCGCAAAACACGTGTAGTGACATCTCCATTTATGTAATTTTTAATTATATTCTTTAATTCAATTAACATCCCATACTAAATTTTAATAATAATTTTATTTTTAACTTAAATCCAATAATCCAATACTATATATTTTATTTTAATCACTTAATCAAAAATTTAGTATGGGACAAGTTATTTTTTATTTCTTTATCAGAAGAACAAATTCATCACCAACTGAAAGTCCAGAGAGAACTTCCACCATTCCTCCGTCCCCTTCAATTCCTGTTACAACAGGAACAGATTTATATTTCATTCTTCTTTTATTTGTGATAATCCTCACAGTTCTATTCCCTTTATCATCTGTGACAATAGAACGTGATTGAATAGATAGAACACCGTCTTTTTCTCTAACTTTAATTGTCATATTGGCAGTCATACCAGGACGCAATTCTAATAATTGTTCAGTGCTGGCTGTTACTTTATAATTAACAACCCCAGAAATGACAGTTGAAGATGGGTCAATTTTAGTTATTACACCTTTAAATATTTTATCAGGACCAAAAGAATCATAAGTTATTTCAACAGGTAAGCCAATAGAAAGACTTGAAATATTGGCTTCATTGATATTTGTTTCAAGATAAATATTTGAAACATCTTGTAAGACAATGGCGCTCTTCCCCGCTTGAGTAAGCTCACCGATCTTGATATCGATACTAGTTATAGTTCCATCAACAGGTGCTGTAATAACAGTATTGTTGTATCGGGCTTCCGCCGCTTGTACTTGACCTTCTGCAGAGAGAACATCAGCATTAGCTAAATCTATGTCGGCTCCTCGAGCTACAGATTTCTTTAGAGCTAGCTCTGCTGTCCTCTGATCAATCGCTGATTTGGCACCTGTCAGGGCAGATTGATAAGCATTATAATTTGCGAGATAATTTGGAGCTTTTTTATTTGGTATATTTATGACCCAATCTGTAACATTAATGTTTGTATTACTTGGGAATTTTATATATAAACCTGAATTACCTATTGGTTGAGCAATGATGGTGTTGCTAATACCACTCCCCTCGGTAATTCCACTAGATGTAAAACTCGTACCACCAACACTGTAGTATGATTTTATTTTTATGATTCCTTCTTTACCTGCACTATATGTTCCACTTATGATAGGAGCAATATAGTCACTCGTCCCATTGTCAGGGATAGCTTCGAGAGTAGAATTGAGGAGATTGTCGTAAGCATTTCGGACAAGTTGGTCTTGAGTAATTTTAGTTTGATCTAAAATAACTTGAGACAGATTTATCTCTTCGTTTGAAGCTCCTTCTGTAGTTCTTCGTAATCTAGCATTTGCGGCAGCGAGAGCTCCACGTGCAGAAGTTAGGGATGCTAATTCAGTCCCTTGTACAAGAGTGGCGAGAATCGTTCCTGCTTTAACTTTATCTCCAACTTTTACTTTTACTGACTTTACTACTCCAGTTGAATTAAAAGAGAGATTCAAATCAGTATTTGAAACGACTTGGCCTGTCGCCAAAACGGTCTCTTTTAAATTAGAAACTTTAGCAATATCAGTCACTGTATTTGCTACAGAACTTGGAGTTTTAAAAATAAAATATAGAATTATAACAAGAATAAAACCTAAAATGATCCAAGTTCTCTTCCTTTTTATATTTTTCTGGAAAAATGTTTTTGTTTTTTCTTTCATATTATTTAATAGCAACTAACTCAACATCAAAAACAAGATCAGCATTAGCTGGAATACCTGAACCTGGTGGTGGAGTTGATGCGTAAGCCATAGCAGCTGGAATAACTAGTCGGCGAGTACCCCCAATCTTCATACCTGGGATTCCATTTGTCCAACCTTTTATAACTTGATTGAGTGGAAATGTTACAGGATCAGTTCCGAAATCTTTTGATGATTGGAAAATAACCCCTGTTGATGCTACAGCTCCAGTGTATTGAACACTAACAGTATCGGTAATCTTAGCTTCTGCTCCTGTTCCAATAACTTTATCAATTTTCTCAAGCTTAGAGATACTACTTACTGGAATAAAATCTTTTAATAATCTTGTGGGTGTGTTTGGTTCCATTTTTTTATTTGTGTTTAATGATTGCTCTTGTTTTTGTTCTGGATTTTGTTTAGTACTTGTTTCTAGCTTTACATCTCCAACTTTGTTTATTCCTTCTAGAGGATCAACTTTAATGGATTGGTTCATAAGTAGATAAACAACAGCACCGATAAGCCCCACAACAATAACAAAAGAAATTATAACACCTATATTTCCTTTTTGATTAATACCTTCGACTTTTGGTTGATTTGGGTTTTGATTTTGCATACTATTTGCTTAGTTAAAACGCATTACACCAAAATGCAACACGATTTTGGAAAAATTAATTAATAAATATACAGTTATTATATTAAAAATATAAAACTTAAGCAAATACATAAAATCAATTATTCAGCTTTATTCTCGTCTCCTTCCCTACTATACCATCGGGAGTAAGCCCTTTAGCTTTTTGATACTCTTTGAGAGCATTGAGTGTTTGATTTCCAAAGAAGTTGGTAGATACTGGTATAGATAGATAACCATTCTTTATTAGATAGTTTTGTAGTTCTTTGACTTCGTTATTGGTCATTCCTTTCTTTAGGGTTTGAGTGAAGTGATAAGTGGAAGAACCGAGGACAAAGCCTGATTCATATGCTCCAATGTCAGGGGCTAAACCATTGAAAGGAAGGCCTACGCCTGTACCGGCATCTATTGCTGGGGAAGTTGGTTGGAGGTGGAAGTCGGAGGAAGAAATAAATAGAGGGTCTTCTATTAAAGAATGAATATCTAGACCAGAAGCAATTTTATACTCTTCAAAAGAATTATAACTACTATTATACCAAATTTTATAAATACCTGACGAATACCAAAGATTATAATCTGAAATTGTATTTAATGCATCAGGATATATCGAAAAAAAATACCTTGATGTCCCATCTAAATCATAAAAAATATTATTTTTTATGATTGTTCCAGTAGAATATCTTATCTGAAATGATGAAGTTGGATTATAAGAATATGAAATATTATTATAAAATTTAACATTCGTTATTTTGTCACTAATATGATTATTATTTGATACGTTGTAATTAATTAAATTATTAATAGCTATATTATTAATAAAGATAATATTATCTGAACTTGTATTTAATACTTCTGCGTTTACAGAAAAACCAAAGGGAAAATTTTTAACTATATTTCCTTTTGCCGTGGAATCACTGCATATATCAAAATATATACCCGAATTACCACTACCACTTGGAGGATAAAATTCTATTTCATGTATATAATTATCTTCTACTAATATATTCTGAGACCCCCAAATATTTATTCCTATATTATGTGCATACTCTACTTCATTATTTCTAACTATAGTTCCATTACTTGTCGTTACCCAAATACTTTCACCACTACTATTAGTTAAAGAAGCACTATAACCTGTATGATATAAATAATTATTTTCTATAATTGCATAATCTCCTTGATCTACGTTGATAGATTTTCCATAAACATAATAATTATCACAATTTGAAACTGTTACATTGTCAGATTGATACATAGCAATAGCTTGCCAGTTTGAATATCTAATATCTAAATTTTCAATTTTTATGTAATTACTCCATTGAAGATACACAACAGTCCCAAATGAATTTACGTTAAAAACTCCTGTTACTTCTATTCCATCAGCTTGCTCATTTGGAATTCCAATATCATTATAAATAATAACTCTTTTATTTATCGAATCATAATAAAAATCCCAATTTGCCCCAAGATCATTTTCTGATATTTTTTTATCAGAAAAAAGTTGACTGGTATTAGTATTATAAAAAATCATAAACACTTCTCCAGTGAAACTATTATCTGGTGAAGCCCATTTATTTTGGCCTAAATTTGTCCAATACTCTATCTTATCTCCATCAATACTTCCATAAAATTTTGGCTTATTACCAACACCATAAGAACCAATAGTTATTAAGTTAGAAATATTTCCACTTTTTGATTGAATCTTGAATTGCTCTCTCCACGTATCTCCCCTCTTAAATAGTACTTGATCACCCGGGGATAAAGTTAAGGTATTAACCTTAATAAGAGTCTTTAGAGGACAGTTAACTCTTCCTGTTGTATAAGCAGTCGTGTTATGACCATTACAACTATCATCTCCATCAGTAGAGGATACATAGTAGGTA
>JBBQGX010000014.1:0-17190 GCA_038323465.1 Minisyncoccia bacterium
CCGTACAAAACGGAAACACAAATATATGAGTAAAGAAAATACACGAGTGGAAGAGATGTTTGTCGCAGGTGCTCACTATGGTTACCAGAAGAGTCGTCGTCATCCATCTACAAGTCAATACATTTTTGCTACCAAAAATGGTGTTGATATTATAAACATTGAAAAGACAAATGAACTTTTGAGAAAGCAGTCACAGAAATCACAAGACTAGCGCAAGCTGGTAAAACAATCCTTTTTGTTGGAACCAAAGCTGAAGCTCGTCAACAAATCGTAGAAACTGCCCTATCACTAAATATGCCTTATGTTTCTGAACGCTGGGTAGGAGGATCACTTACAAATTTTCCTGAAATTAAAAAACGTATAGTAAAACTTCTCGATCTACGTGATCAGAAAGAAAAAGGTGGACTTGATAAATATACTAAAAAAGAAAGACTTCTAATCGACCGTGAAATGGACGATATGACAAAGAACTTCCAAGGACTAACTGGTATTACTCGTACTCCTGATGCAATGTTTGTTGTTGATCCAAAGAAAGAGCACATTGCTGTAACTGAAGCTCACAAAATGAATCTTCCTGTTATTGCTCTTGCTAATACTGACTGTAATATTAAACAAACAGAATTCCCTATTGTAGCTAATGATGCATCAGTATCTAGTATCACTTTCTTTATTGAGCAAATTAAAAAAGCTTACAATGCTGGAATCTCAGGTGAAAAAAAATAATTTATTATTTAGTAATTAAAAAAGAAGCTTCACAAATTATATGTCTATAAAAATAACCGCCGAATTAGTAAAAGAATTAAGAGATGCCACTGGCGTTTCTGTTATGCAATGCAAAAATGCGCTTGAAGAAGCAGAGGGAGATATGGAAAAAGCCCTTATAATCCTTAAAAAGAAATCAAGTAGTATCGCAATGAAGAAAGCTGATCGTACTGCTCATGACGGAACTATTATTGTTATTGAGACTCCAGGTAAAGCACTTATGCTCGTACTGCATTCTGAGACTGACTTTGTGGCTCGTAATAGTGATTTTATTGCACTTGCAAATAAATTAGCAAATATGGCATCTATTGATGGTATAGAAGCAATGCAAGCAGTATCTATAGATATAATCAATCCTTATGTCCAAAAACTTGGAGAAAAAATTGAGCTAGGTAAAGTTGAAATGATAGAAGGTGAAGTTCTAGGGAGTTATGTTCATGGGAGTAAAAGTGCTGTAGTTGTATCACTAACTGGTGGAACATCAGAATTAGCAAAGAATGTTGCCATGCATATAGCTGCTATGAAGCCAGCATTTATCAAATCCGAAGATATAACAGAAAATGATAAAGCAAAAGTTATCGAAGTATTTGAAAAAGAAGTAGCAGAATCTGATAAACCAGAAGATATAAAAAAGAAAATGCTTGAAGGAAAAATATCTACATATTTCAAAGAACAAACTCTTATGGATCAACCATATATCAAGAATCCTGATTTAACTGTAGGAGCACTACTCCAAGGTCAAGGAGCAACTCTGGTTCGTTTCGTTCATGAAGTAATAGGCTAAATATGATAGTAATTATTATTATCTTTTTCATAGCGATAATCGGATCATTTGGAATGCTACTATTTCGGGTATGGGAAATAAAGACAAATAAAATAGAAGTTAAAAGTGAAAAAGAATCATACACTCCAGAACTATCCTTTAGGAATATTGAGAAAATTTTTCTTTTCTTGATCAAATATAGTATCCAATGGATAGTTCTCGTAAGTGTAAAAATTTGGTATTTAGTTATTTCAAAAACAAAATTATTATTTAAAAATAAACTTCCTAAAATAAATAAATTTTTTAACAGAAAACCAAAGATTGAGGATCCACGAAAAATATCATTTGTTCAGAGAGCTGTTATTGAATCTAAAATAAAAATAAAGAGAGTTAAAGAAAAAATAAAGAAAGAACACGAAAAGAAAATAGAAGAAATAGAAGAGAGTCTTGAGGTTGATAAAATTATATAATATGCTAAGATAGCTTATCGGTTAAGTAGTTTATATTATTATGTTTGCCGGCATAGCTCAGTTGGTAGAGCGCCACTTTTGTAAAGTGGATGTCCGGGGTTCGAATCCTCGTGCCGGCTCAAGAAAACAAAAAATACCCTTTTATGGGGTATTTTTTGTTTTCAAAAGGCACGAGGATTCGAAAGCCGGACCGCGACGGCGGGAGGCAGGGTCGTGCGATTTTTCACCAGAAAAATACGCCTGACGATTCCTCGTGCTATTTTTATCTTTAAATAGCAATGAATATCCTTAATTAATTTTAACTCATAACTATTCCATATATTAACTATATTTTATAATAATTGACAAATTATAAAACTTATGTTAAATTATAAATAATTATAGTTTTTTGTTAAACCTAAATAAAATATAGAATCATGAAAGAAAAAACATGTATTATTGCTCTCTCTTTTGGAGATAGAAACGAAACGAAAGATTATGATCACCTAAATTATTCAAATTGGCAACTTGCAAAAATTGCATCAAACAAAAGACTCCCTGTTATAGCACAGTGGGAAATTGCAAAAATTATGGAAACAAGTTTTAAAAATCATCCAATTAAAAAAATTGAACCAACAAAAGGAAAATATCTTGATTCTTATGAAGTATTAGAAAAAGCAAAAGATGCTATGAATGAACTAGGGTTCACAGAAGCCATTATACTTTGTCATCAAGACCATCTATTCAGGGTTAAAATGATTGCAAAAAAAC
This sequence comes from Minisyncoccia bacterium, assembly GCA_038323465.1. Lineage (GTDB taxonomy): Bacteria > Patescibacteriota > Minisyncoccia > Phycocordibacterales > UBA9973 > UBA8515. The sequence continues at coordinate 2,746 of JBBQGX010000014.1, forward strand.
TTGGAATAGAAATAAGTAGATCCTTCTTCTTAGGATTATTAGCTCTCCAAATTTCTTATGATCCCTATTCCACCCAATGGTGGACACGCAAACGATTCTATTTTTGGTTGCGAGAAATTCCAGTTTATGTTCTTTTGTTCATAAAAAGACAAATATAAAAAGTTATTTCTAAAAAAATACATAGGCTCAACTAATTAGTTGAGCCTATTATTTATATATATAAACAGCTGAATACCCTTCTCCTTTTACACATTCAAAAACTTTCTCGAAATTAATATCTAAATCATTTTTAAAATTACTCTCCATAGGCATATCATAATTTGCAAAGAATATATAAACTTTTTTATTTTGATATTTTGAATTAATTAAATTCTTAACAGTATTAATATTCAGAATCTTAGGGTAAAGAATTATCTCCTTTCCTGTATAGTAATGAACAATTGGTGACTGATTGTTCATTATCAATGAATTATTTCCTATTAATGTCTCAGCTAAAAAATTATTTCCACTACTAAAGCAGATGTTTGTATTATCTATAGAAATAAGATAATCTGTCTTGAATGTGTTACATGCTGAAATTAATAACATTATACAAATAAACCCAAATATAATATTTCTATACTTCCCTATTTTATCTATAAATAATCCAGATAATAAACAAACCACAGGGACCACCATGAGTATATATCTATCTTCTTTATGTGGCATCATTATGGCCATTGCACTAAAAAATATAAACCATACTAAAATAAGATATACTTCTTTCTTTAAATATTCTTTCTTTAAAAATAAATGTATAAACGAAAAGATAAACAGTACTCCTGTTATTGAAAAAATACGCCAATGATTTACAAAGAAATAATTCCATGATTGTACACCTCCATAATAATTCGCGGCCTTAAAACCATGAATAAAGCTTCCTATTGGATTATCATAATATATAAACCCGTATATAAACCAAGGTAATAAAATTATAAAAAAAAGACCTACTGTATACCATAAATATTTATCTTTAAGAAAAAACAGAGATTTGTACTTTAAAAGAAAAAAGATTAAAAATATTGGTGCAAACCACATAGCAGTATATCGAGACAATAGAGATAATGAAAAAAATAATCCAAATAAAATTTTAAATCTTTTGTTTCCTAATTCAAATCCTCTCCAAAGACTAATAAAGGTGAGTAACATAAAAAATACAAATACAGAATCAGACCAAATCTTCCCACTAGTATATAAATTTATTGGGACTAAAGAAAATAAAATCATTGCATATAGTCCTATTTTTTTATTGAATAATTCTTTTCCTAAAACATATACAAGAAATACATTGAATGTTCCGATTAAGGGAATGATCACTGGAATAAAAAAATTTAATTTTAAAAAAGAAAACAAAGCGATAGTATAAGGAAGTACTGGTGCACGAAACCCAATATTTGGCCATCCATAAATAACATCTGTCGAAGGGATAAAATCAGTCCATGTACTATTCTTTAAAGAATATAATAATGGATTAATACTTAAATCATGCCCAAGATTTAAATAGACAGTTTCATCCCACCCACGCAAATGTAAATATGATAAGGAGATAACCCTAAGTATTAAAGAAAAAAATAAGAAAAAAATAAGAAATTTATCTATCTTATCTAATTCTTGCCAATAATTTTTTATTTTATTTTTCATTTTTATACAAATTTGAACGTATATTCTTTTTTATAAAAAAAAGTTCTTTTAAAGTATAGATAAATGCATTTGAATTTAAATGAGATTTATCTTGAGTCTCCCAATCAACGGGGGCTTCCTTGGTTTTATACCCAAATATTTTTGCAATGGTAAGCATCTCTAAATCTGATCCCCATCCATGCACAACTGTTCTTGAAAAGATATCTTTTGATGCTTTACTACTAAACATTTTAAAGCCACATTGAGTATCATAAATGCCTGGAATAAGTAAAATTCTAATCAAAATATTTCCCAATCTACTTAATATTATACGAAACAAGGGTTGTTTTTTTATAATATTGGAACCTGAAATATATCGTGAACCAATAACAACATCATAGCCATGATCAATATAATCCATAAATGATAAAACATGATGAAAACTGGTCGCATTATCAGCATCCATAAAAATATGGTATACACCTATTGCTTGTTTCATACCAACACTTACAGCTTGCCCCTTTGTATTACCTACTATTCCACCGTTTGGTATTTCTATGACTTTTATTTCTGGAATTAATTTATTTTTAATATTACTTACAAGATCAAAAGTATTATCAGTACAGTTATTTGCAACTATTATTATTTCAAAACTAATCTTATTTTTTCTTAAAAAGATTAATATTACTTCCAAAGTTTTACCAATTCTCTCCTCTTCGTTATACGCAGGTATTATTATACTTAATATTGGTTTCATTTATTTTTTATATATACTATAAGTACATTTATTAATTAAAATTTCATAATTCTTTTTAAATGGCGAATGATTAATTTCATTTTTAATACTCAATAAGTCTTTATCACAATTTATATCCTTAGTTTTATCGGGGCAAAAAATATCACAACTATTCAATATAATACCATCTATTTTATTTAAATTTTCATCATATAATTGTTTAAATCCATCAGCTGAATAAAAAAGGGTTAAAAGTTTGACTTTGCCAAAAGCCACAGGGAGTGGTGTCGTAGAAAGAAATGTCCCAATTAAAGTACTTGAATAATTATTCAATGTAATATAGGATTCATTGGTTTGATATTTAAAATAAGAATAAGGGATCACCTTAAGCACAACTACTAAAATAATAAATATTAAGACAATCATAACTATTTTTTTATTTTTTATTAAAGACAAGATGTAACTAAACGATACACCAGAAAGAATAGCTAGGTATGGAATAAAAGCAAGACTGTATCTGAGTTCTTTGTGTGACTGCCAGAAAAAATAAGTCATAAATACAATTGATGTAACTAATATAAATCTAAGATTCTTTTTTTCTTCATATTTCTTATAAATTCTTTTGTTAAAAAATACAAAAGGAGACAAAATAGAAAGATAAAGAAACGGTGCAATTACCCATAGTTCTTTAGTATAAAAGAATAAACCAAGATTGTACAAGTATAAACTACCAGTAGAACTCACAATACCACTTCCAGTAGTTAGTGGATTAAAGAATCCTCCATAAAATATGTAATTTAATAAAAAATAAGGCAAAACTAAAATAAAAAATCCTAATCCAATAATGAATCCTTTTACAAAATAATCTTTGAGCCACTTCATCTTGTTTCTGTCGTATGTATCAATAAGTACAACAATAGCCACGGCTATAATAATTAACCCTTGAGGAAAACGAAACAGGAAAGCTATAGATATTGAAATACCCATCAAAAAATTCTTATTTTTTGAATACAAAAAAATTGATAGCATCAAAAAAAATACTGAAACAATATCGGTATATGGTATTTTAGCAAAAAAGAAGAAAATAGGAGTAATAGTTAAAATAATTGCTGAAAAAATTCCAGAATTTTCTTTAATTGATTCACTTATTAAGTATACTAGAAAAATTAACCCTGTACTTGCTGTTATTACAAAAACCTTTCCTGCTATAATCAAAGGAATATGCAAGATATAAAATATTGAATATATTATTGGTAATAATGGAGGGCGAAACATTTCCCATAAACCAAGACTTCCCCCAGATGCTAAGTATTTACCCATACCAATATACACCGAGGCATCCCACCAAACTAAAGAATCTTTTAAACTAAAAAATAATTGCAATAAGAAAAATACAATTAAAAATAGATAAATAAAGTACTTTTTATTTTTAATAAAATAAATCATTTAAATATAAAATAAGAATAACTCAGATAATTTGTAATCATAGTAAACATGGAACCTATTATAGCTGAGATTGTTGCTATTATATAGATAGAGAATATTTCTGGATATAATCCAAGTATGTAAAATGAAATACCAGAAATAGCTATATTTATGAGTAATCCAATAATACTTATGAGTACAAAAACATAAAAATCTCTTCGTGAGGTTTGTTTTTTAGCAAAGGTAAAATATTTATTCATAAAATAGCTATTAACAACAGCTATAGAAAAAGAGATACCCTTACATACTGAAAATATGATTGGATTTGTTACACTAAATATATATATTAAAAGATTTAGAACAGCCAAATCAAGTAATGTATTTATAACACCAACAATAGAAAAACGAATAAATCTATAAATAATACTTTTATTAATTGAGTGTATCATTTTTTACTTTATCGGGAGTACTAGTTTTCTCTCCTGATATTTTACTAGATTCCAATAAAGCTTTCTTTTTATCTTCAATTAATTTAGCTTTAACAACATCGGGGATAAGTTTTTCAATATCTTCTGTAGAATTAAAGCTACTATAAACTTTCCCATCAACAACAATAGCAGGGAGATCCTTTGGTACTTTATAAATAGAAATCATCGCACGAAGAGCAGAGAGGTCTAAATTGTAATCAAATGAATAAACACGTAAATTAGGATATGTTTCACTAAGAGTATTAAGGACATAACCTTGTTTTGTACAATCTTTACAATCATCATTGCCATAGAAATATAAAATAAAAGCAGATTTTTTACCACAACGTTCAGTAATTTTCTTCATCAAGAGATAGTCCTTAATCTCAAGTAAAGAATAATATTTCTTTAAAGAGATAACATCAACATTTTTTACTCCTATGTTGTTTTCACTATATGATATCTTAGCAGCGAGAGAGTTGAGCTCAGAAGATAAAACAGTACTGGATATGTCCTTACAAGATATCTCTTGGAAAAGATCAAATTGTGTTTCAGATGACATCAAGTCAAGAGATATTTTATCTTCAATGTTTCTAACTTGATTAATTTTTTTAGAATTAAGATAATTTGAAATCCAAAGTCCAGATATAAATATTGTTGAAGTAATAAATAATACTATCACATACTTCTTCCAATCGTTTGGTTCATGTTGATGCATAACTAATTGTCTGTAACGCGACGTTCAAATGTCCAATTAGATTCTTTTGAAAATATAGCATTGTATATTGCTCGAAGCATCCAAAACGGGGCTATTACGCTAAAAATAATAATATAATAAAACATTGAAAAAGAAAAGCTAGCTTTCCCAGTTGAAAGTTTTCTGCCTATCAATAAAGATACAATAACTAGTATATACAATACTATCGAGAAAAACAACACGGCTTTTGTGCTTACAAAAAACCATTCAAATTTATAATCAAATCTAAAAAGATGATTAAATCCCATAGTTTGAAATTCAATATATTTATTTATGATAAATTTAATTATATTATAAAATAATGTTATGAATATAAAAATAATACCAAAAATAGCAACAATACCAGAAGGTAAAGTAAACAACGCAACCGATCCATATTTTCTTTTAAATAAAATTCTTCTGTAATCAATCATGTTTTTTATAAAACCATAAATCCATCTTACTCTTTGTCTATATAACTTAGCAACAGAATGAGGAGCATTGGTATAAACATAGGCATCAGGACAATAATCTATTTTATAACCATGCTCTTGCATTCGAAGTGCCATTTCCTGATCTTCAGTATTGTGAGCTTTTCTATAAGGACCGAGTTCCTCGAAAACCTTTCTTCTAAAAGTAGAAAGTGGGCCAGGTGTTGTTTGCATGCCTCCCATCATCCCAAGTGTCTTTTTTGTATAAATAGCCATATCATATTCTACTTTTTGGATTACTTGAATGATACTTCTTGGATTATAAATCAAAATAGAAGGAACTACCGCCATAGTTTTTGGATCATTTTCAAAATACTTCAATATCCTCTTCAGAGCTTGATTGTGAACAAAAGAATCAGAATCAAGACAAGCAAAAAATTCTGAATCGGTCTTTTCCAAAGCAAGATTGATGGCTGTGTGCTTACCACCATTTTCTTTTTGTAAAAGAATAATACTCGGATTATCCTTGAAAATTTGTACTGTATTCCAACTATTATCTTTACTACCGTCGTCAACAAGAAAAATCTTTAGTTTATCTTTTGGATAATCTAAAGAGAGAAGAGATTGAACTGTTTTAATAATCGTTTTCTCTTCATTATAAATAGGAACTGCAATCGTGACAGTTGGATAATAATTTAAATCTAATTTTAACGGACTCCATTTAATAGTTTTTCTTTTGTCTAAAAAAGTTACTAAAAAAAATATCTGTATATATATAGCTATAAAAGAAAAAACGTAGAAAATTATAGTGTAAAATGAATCCATAATACTTTATAATTATAGCATAATTAGACCTATTTTTCAAGGTATATTTATTACTTAAATAGTTCATTTATGTGCTATAATTAATAAATATTTTTGTTTAATAATTCATTTTGAAAAATTAACAAATGTAAAAAAATTTATTTATTATTAATATTTAATTTCAAAATAGATTTGTGGTTAATATTAGAACTACAACCTATTTATAACAAAATGGAAAACGAAGAAAAAATAGAACCAGTGCTTAAAGAGGTAGATGATAAAAAACAAACAATCACAATGCCCATTGCAATTATTATTGCAGGACTTCTTGTTATGGTTGGAATTATATTAGCTAATGGTGGTGGAAAAGGAATAGCAAAAGAGAAAACTTTATCAGAACAAGTTGGTGTGAACAAAGACAAATTTACTCAATGTTTGAAGGATACCGACACAACAGCTTTAAGAGAAAAAACAAATCAGAGTGCTGAAGCTGCCATGAAAGGTGTTCCTGCAGATCAGAGAGGTACTCCATATTCTGTTGTTGTAGGCAAGAATGGCTCAAAAGCCGAGATTCGCGGAGCCTTTCCAAAAGAAGATATCAATAAATTGATAGCTGAAGTTAATGCTGGTAAAGTAACAGTTCCCTACACAGGAGAAATCCCAGCCATTACAGCAGAGGATCATATCATAGGAAATACTAATGCTCCAATTGTGATAGTAGAATACTCCGACCTTGAATGTCCTTTCTGTAAGAGATTTGGTACTACAATGAAAGAAATAGTGGCTGAATCAAACGGTCAAGTTGCTTGGGTTTATCGTCATTGGATAGTTCATGTACAGCCTGGACAAAATGCCTTACCAAAAGCTGCTGCTTCCGAATGTGTCACAAAACTTAAAGGCAATGATGCTTTCTGGAAATATATTGATTTAGTTTTCGGACTAATGAAAACAGCAGATGATGTAGCTCCAACAGATAATCTTTAAAAGTTATAAGTAATATGATTTAAGGTTTAAGAAAAGCAGGTTGGCTCCGCCAACCTGCTTTTTATACCAAACCTACAGGAAAGACCTATATGTTTTTAAGTTAATACACTTCCTGCTGATAACACTTCTCACAATACACTATCTCTGATCTCTCTGGTGCATAGGAAGTTTCAAATTCATTAGTACAACCTTCGTGCATACAAGTACGATGCCATAGCTTAAGAGGGTTTCTTTGTGATAGTCTTTCATAGTGTCTACAATTAGGACAAAGACGTGGAATAGGTAGGTTCATACGTTTGTAGAATTGATATTCTTCGGGGATTATCTTGAAGGCTTCTGTGCATTGTTGATTACAAGTTCCCTTGTGGCTACATTCTATAACCTTGTTTACTATTGATTCATCTATATCATTGATATCATCTGGTATATCTTCATTCTTAATGTCTATTTGATAACTCCTTTCCTCTTTATCTTTCCATTTGTATCCTTGTTTAATAGCTTCCTCTTTTGTTAACGGGAAGTATTCTTGTGCTATTGTTTCATTATAACAGAATGGTGATAGTTCACTTGGGAAGAATTCTCCGTATTTATATACTCTACCCTTACTGTCTATGTAGGGCATATCGTTCATATGTTGGATTATCTTTGGAACTAATTCCTCGTATTGTTCTTTGGTATATTGGCGGTTTAGGATGCAGTATTGTTTGGAGCGGAGACCAATGCAGGCGAAGCAGTTGGAACAAGAATGACAGTTATCACAATAAGTTAAGTGATGACAATCATATGATATATTACACCATTTACCATTACTTAATCTATTACAAGCATGACTATCATATTGTAATTCACAATTAAAAGCAGATTCGTATGTATCATATGAATCTTTAATGCTTGAATTATCTACACAATAAGAACAATTTTCTGTATCAATTAAATGAAAACATTTTTTTGAATTTTTTGAACCAAAAATTATATCCCCTGTTGAATTAATACTTCTAGTTATTGAAGCATATTTTCTGATTATATTTTTTAAAATATCACCCTTAAAATCATTAATAATATTATTAATGATTGAGAATTTAGTTAGTTTTATTTTATTAATTAAATCATTATATTCTTGTTTTGAATATTGTTTATTCTTAAAAACATATTTTTTATTTCTTAAATTTGTGGACAAAAAACAATTATTACATCCACTGCAATTATAAATAAAACTTGAATTAAAACAATCTTTAGAATTTATTGCGTAAATACAATTATTACAGTGAGTCAAATCCATACTTTCATATATAAAAGATGAATCAAGGATGCTGTAAGAATCATACATATAGTTTGATTTTACCCCCCATTTTGAATACATTGAATCTTCAATAAAACCATTATTGAAACATAGATAGCAGTTTTTGTTATGGTCTGCATGATTAGTGTAAGGACTATCGATATTTCCTTTTTGAAAAAGAGATACTCTAGGAACCGCTAGAATCAACTCATTAAATTGTTTTAAAAAAAACTCTAAAAAATTATATTCTTTACCGTAACTCATTACATCCCAATTATCCCCCCACCAACAATCATTACAATAAACTAGAAAAGGTGAATTTTTGTTATATATTGAAATAATATTTTTATCACACAAAGAACAAGTATTGTTATAAAAAGATCTTTCATTTCTCCATGCCATCTTTCTTTGTAATCTACACTCCGGGCAAAAAGTCGGAGGTGGAACCTTGATCTTTTCATAAAATAGAAAATCATCTGGCTCGATTGTGAAGTCATTTTTGCAGTTTTGGCACACCTTTGTCTCACTTTTCATATATATAAATTATACATTAAATTGACTTATGTAAGCAACTTCGTCAAATGTATACCAAACACAAAAGCAGGTTGGCGTAGCCAACCTGCTTTTGTGTTTAATTAGTAATTAGTAATTATTTAAACTAATCGAAGTAATTTTTTAGTCTCGCAATCTTCTCATTATTACGTAACTTCTCATGAACCTTAGCTTCAATCTGACGAATACGTTCACGAGTAACTCCAAACTCCTGTCCTACTTCTTCGAGTGTGTGCTGAACTCCATCATTTAATCCGTAACGAAGCTCGAGAATCTTTCTCTCTTTTGGAGATAAAGTGTCAAGTACTTCCTTTATCTGATCTGAAAGAATACGACGGGAGGCCTCTTGATCTGGACGAAGAATTTTGTCATCGGCAATAAACTCACCACGAGTAGACTTCTCATCATCATCCCCTATTGGCTGTTCAAGTGAAACTGTCTCTTGGTTTATCTGCTCAATTATATGAATCTTCTCAACTTCTAGATTCATCTCTGTTGCAATTTCTTCTACAAGAGGTTCACGTCCTAAATCTTGAGAGAGTCTACGGACAACTTGTTTATATTTAGAAATAGTTTCTACCATGTGAACTGGAATACGAATAGTACGAGACTGATCAGCAAGTGCACGAGTTATCGACTGACGAATCCACCATGTAGCATAAGTTGAGAACTTGTATCCTTTAGTCCAATCAAACTTCTCTACGGCCTTAAATAAGCCCAAATTCCCCTCTTGAATGAGGTCTAGAAGTGTCAGATCAGAACTTCTTCCAACATACTTCTTTGCAATAGAAACAACTAAACGAAGGTTCGCACGGGCAAGTAGATTCTTTGCTTCTATATCACCTTTTTCAATACGGCGAGCAAGCTCTCTCTCCTCACTAGCAGCAATCAATGGATACTGACCTATCTCTTTCAAATACATCTGAATTGAATCATATGTCTGAGCATCTTTACTGTATTTTAGCGCAAGCTTTTCTGCCTCACCACTGGTATCAAGTAGATTACCACCCTCCAATATATCAATACCTGAAACTGTCAGCCTTTCGTATAAATCATCAAGAAAAAGAATGTCTGTTTCTATGTCTGGAAATTCTTTAATAATCTCATCGTAGGTTACGAAGCCCCTCTTCTTACCCTTCTCAATCATGATAAGGCACTTCTTCTCTTGTTCAAGTAGTTTCTTATCTAATGTCTCTTGCCTGGAAGCTGAAAGCTTCGGTTTGCTTTTTGGTGTTTGCTTTTTGATTTTAGCTTTAATAACTTTTTTTATTGGTTTTTTAATAACTTTTTTAACTGGAGCTTTTGTCTTTTTAACTACTTTTTTTACAACTTTCTTAGGTGCAATCTTTTTAACTACTTTTTTAATAACTTTTTTAATTGGAGTTTTTGCTTTCTTAACTATTTTTTTTGAAACTTTTTTTACTTTTTTTATCATAAAATTATTGTGACCTATGATTTTTAATATTTCCGATACGTTCGACTATTTTTTGATAATCTGCAAGACTCCCGCCATCACCATTTTCATTTATTCTATCTAATAATAATATTCGGCGTTCATTCAATATTTCTTCTTCTAGATTCAACATTAATTCATTTATTTCACTATTAATATCTTTTATTTTACCTTTATCTAAATCATCTTCTATAATTAGAGCCAAGCTATCAGCAAACGGTTCGTGAAATTCTTGTATTTTTAAAAATTCATCTTTCCCTATTTTATCACCCAATGAAACAGTAACACTATCTATATCAAGACCCAAATCTATTTTTTTATGTAAGAAAATAATTCCAAATAATTTTTTTTCAAGATTTCCTCGACGTGAGATTGATTCTTTTACTTCTTCCTTTTTTTCTCCTATCTTATTTATATTATTTACTTGATGAGTTTTTTCGTAATTTTCAAAATCTTCGATTATTGCGTTTGCGGGAATACCAGTCTTACTGTTTATCAAAGAAACATAAGAGGATTTATCTATAGCACTTTTTATTATAATTAAAAATGGAAAAATAATATCACGAACCTGCTGACCTCTTTTTCTAATATCACTAGTATTTTTACAAATCCGTTCCACATGAAAAGTTATAATATCTACAGAATTTTTAATAATATCTTTCCAAATATCAGTATTCTCGAGTATTATATCAGCTGGGTCTTTATTTAAAGGCAGACTTGCAACTTTAACTTGCATATCAAGTGACAAAGCTATGACAGATGAACGGCTAACGGCACGAATTCCAGCAGAATCTCCATCATAAGCAAAAATAATATTTGGAGAAAGTCTTCTTATCAAACCTAGATTATTTATCTTTGATTCATTGTCCTCTGTACTATCTGTAAAAGCCGTACCAGAAACTGCTACTGTATTTGTAAACCCTGCCTGGTGAGACATTATCAAATCCATCTGCCCTTCAACTATGATACTATAGCTACGTCTTCGGATAGATTCCTTTGCTTTATCTATGCCAAACAATACATTTGATTTATAAAAAAGAGGTGTGTCTGGACTATTTAAATATTTGGCTTCAGTCGCATCATCTTTACCAAAAATTCTTCCCGAAAACGCAATCACTCTACCACTTGAATCACAAAGTGGGAAAATAATGCGAGATCTAAATCTATCATAATATCCTTTTTCAGATTTCTTTGTTAATCCAACTGTTTCAATATCTGAAATTTTATAACCCTTACTAATTAGATAATCAGAGAGTGTTCGCCATTCATCTTTTACAAATCCAATACGGAATGATTTAATTGTCGCATCTGTAAGACCTCTATTTATCAGATATGCTCGAACTTTAGGTTCATTTTCAAAATTAGCTTCAAAGAATCTTGTGGCTTCTTCTAAAATTTCATAATATGTTTCTTTTTTATCTTTATTGGGATCATTATTTCTTCTATCTTCTAATGTTACTCCTGCACGTTCTGCAAGTAACTTGAGTGACCCCATGAAGTCGGTGCCTTCAAATTTCTCTACAAAAGAAAATATATCTCCTTTTTCTCCACAACCAAAACAATAATATGTACCCCTATCGGCAGATATAAAAAAAGATGGTGTCTTCTCATTATGAAATGGGCACTTCGCTTTGAAATTTTTGCCTGACTGTTCTACTTGCATGTACGAAGAAATAACATCAACAATAGAAAGCCTTTCTTTGATTTTCTCAACAGATGATGACATATAATAGTATTTAGGGGATAGTAGGAAGCGAACAGTGAAAAATTAAATCTTCTCTATTCGCTTATCTCTATTCCCTTTCCACTTATAAATTATAAACTCTCTTCTGTATTTACTGGTTCTTTTATTTTACGAATTTTCTCTACTCCAAAACCTGTTCCTGCTGGAATAAGTCCTCCAATAATAACATTCTCTTTAAGTCCACGTAGATTATCAACTCCGCCACGAACGGCGTTGTTGATAAGAACACGGTTAGTGTTTTGAAATGAAGCAGCTGAGAGCCAACTCTTTGTAGTAAGTGAAACTTCAGTAATACCAAGAACGATAGTTGTGGCTTCAGCTGGTTTACCATTTTCTTCTTCTCTAGCAACTCGTTCATTCTCTTCTATAAGTTCAATAGTTTCAACTATTTCACCAGGTGAGAATGTTGTATCTCCTGCATCCTTAATCTTTTTACGTGAGAACATTTGACGAATAATTATTTCAATATGTTTTCGAGAAATAGAAGCACTCTGTAAGTCGTAAACTTTATTGATTTCATCAACAATATATTCTTCGGCAATTTCTTTTCCACCAAATTTAACAATCTCATTGATATCGGCAGATCCATCTGTAAGTAGATCACCCTTTTTAACATGCGAACCAACTTTAACTAAAGGCATGCGACGGAATGCAACTGTATATTCGATCTCATTATTTTTTCCATCAGCTTTCGAATCTGAAAGAACTTTAATTATTTTTTCTTTACCATTGTCTGTGATGTCAATAACTTCGCCTTCAGTTTGAGAAATAACAGCTGGATTCTTTGGAATACGTCTCTCAAAAATTTCTTCTACACGAGGAAGACCTGTTGTAATATCGACAGTCGCAACTCCACCGGCGTGGAAAGTACGAAGAGTCAACTGTGTTCCCGGTTCTCCAATAGCCTGAGCAGCTATGATACCAACAGCTTGTCCAAGTTCAATCATACAGTTTCGTCCAAGATCAAGACCATAACAAACACGACAGATCCCATGGGTTGTATCACAAGAAAGTGGAGTACGAACTAGGGCCTCTTTAACTCCAGCTTTTTCCATAGCCCGAGCATCTTCTTTCATGATAAGTGCACCCTTCTTAAACATTACTTTTCCTGTCTCATCTTTAACATCAGCAAGTAATACGCGTCCATGGATATATTTAGCAAAAACTCCATCGATTGATATTATTTTTTTACCATTCTTAGTTCCACAATCTTCTTCAGTCACAACAACATCTTGAGCCACATCAACGAGTCGACGTGTTAGATACCCAGCCTTAGCAGTGTTGAGGGCCGTATCGGCGGCACCTTTTCGAGAGCCATGAGTTGTAATAAAGTACTCAAGTGGAGAAAGTCCTTCGATATATGATGGGATAATTGGGAAGTCGAGTGTCGCACCGGAAGTATTCACAATCAAACCTTTCATTCCACACATCTGCATGAGAGATCCCATACTACCTCGAGCCCCTGAGATGAAGAGATCATAAGTGGAACCTTTGATATCGAGAGTGGCTGGAATTAATTTTTCAATTTCTTTTTTGGCATGTTCCCAGATTTCAATAACTTTTTGATATTGTTCATCTTCAGAAAGTAGACCATCACTATATTGATCACGAACAACTTCTTCTTCCTTACGTGATTTTGCGACGATTGCAGCTTTACCTTCTGGTACACGAACATTATCTATTCCCCAAGTTACACCTGAGTAAGTAGCATAATGAAAACCAAATCCTTTAATTTTGTCTAGGACTTTTGGAGTAGCATCGATACCGTAATGCATTATGAGTTCATCGACGAGTAGTGACATACGCTTGATAGTTATTTCTTCATTCATGTATGGGAAATCATCTGGGAAAATACTATTGAAGAATAATCTTCCGACAGTAGTTTCGAATGGTTTGCCTTCGAAACGTGCATAGCGAGCTTTGTCAGAACCTAGAACTTTAATCTTTGCACGGAATGTAATTACGCCAAGATCAAAAGCAGTGATTGCTTGGTTCGGACTTGCAAATGCCATACCCTCACCCTTTTCTCCTTCGACTGATTTTGTCATCCAGTAACAACCTAAAATCATATCCATCTTTGGCATGACGATTGGTGCACCATCTTGAGGCTTCAATAAATTTTTATTTGAAGCCATGTAGTCACGAGCTTCAACTTGGGCCATATCAGAGAGTGGG
>JBBQGX010000015.1:0-17096 GCA_038323465.1 Minisyncoccia bacterium
AAGTATAAATATAGAATGGCGAGTTGAAATAGATAAGAAAAAAGCTGAAAAAATTGCAGAAGAACTTACAGAGAAAATATTTACACCTATCAGTAATAAAATTAACGAAATACTGAAAAATAGTGATAAAATAAAGTATTCGAATTGGAAACAAAATATTAATTTCATTGTTTCAGGGGGTGATTATATTGCATTTTTAGAAGAAAGGAAAGAGTAATTACTGATTACTAATTACTAATTACTGATTGGGGAAGAGTAGAAATAATTAAAGATTATGGAAAAGAAAAAAACGAACAACAAAATAGCAATTTTTGAAAATAAAGAAATCCGCAGACATTGGGACGATGAAAAAGAGGAGTGGTATTTCTCGATTGTAGATATGATAGCGATATTGACTAACCAATCAGACCATAAAAGAGCCCAAAGTTATTGGACAACCTTGAAAAATCGTTTAAAAGATGAAGGGAGTGAGGTCGTCACAAAGTGTGACCAACTGAAAATGCAAGCCTCTGATGGTAAATATTATCTGACTGATGTTGCTGATACAGAAACAACACTACGACTCATCCAGTCTATTCCTTCTCCAAAAGCTGAGCCATTCAAACTCTGGCTAGCTCGTGTAGGATATGAGAGACTAGAAGAGACAGCAGATCCTGAAATCGGGATAAACAGAGCACTTAAAACATATTTCAAAAAAGGATACAGCCGGGCTTGGATAAATCAAAGATTGAAGAGTATTGAAATCCGTAAATTATTAACAGATGAATGGGAAAATCGTGGGGTAAAAGAAGGTATTGGTTTTGCTATTTTGACAGATGAAATCACGAAAGCATGGACAGGACTCACAACAAAACAATACAAAAATCTAAAAGGTTTAAAAAAGGAAAGTCTTCGTGATAATATGACAAACCTTGAACTCGTGTTAAATATGCTAGCTGAAACTGCAACAACTGAAATACATAAAAATAAAGACTCAAAAGGTATATCTAAACTGAAAATTGATGCAAGGGTAGGAGGTGGAATAGCAGGAGGTGCAAGAAAAAAGCTCGAGAAAAAACTGGGTCATGGAATTATTACAAATAGAAATTTCTTAAAAAAAGATTTAACAAAAAAATTAAATAGTAGTAAAGAGTAAAATAATATTATGGAAAAAGAAAAAGACTTATTACAATCGAAAATAGAGGAAACACAAGCCAAACTTCCAAAAGCAAGCCTAGAAGCGATTGGTTTTGTTGATTGGAAAAATCTTTTGTCTCAAATAGGGAAAAGAAATAAATATAACCCTGAACAATTATCAGATTTAGAAATGGAAACTGAATTGCTTCTTTCGGGACTAATGAATCCAAATAATTACCCCAAAGAATTGGAAGAGAGATTGGCCATAACTTCAAAAGATGCAGAAATTCTAATAAATGAAATAAACAGAACTATTTTTGAAAAAATAAAAGAAAAATTAATTGAATTAATCAACATAAAAGGTGAAAATAAAATAGATAAAGATTACAAACAAAAAATCTATGAAATAGGTGCTAAATACAGACTTCCAATAGACAAGATGGGGGAGGTGGAGGTGGTGACAGGAAGATTTATAAATGGAGAGATATCTTCGACTCAATATGAAAACAGTCTTTCTCTTATAACAGAACTACCTGAAAGTAAGATAACTGAAATCATAAAGGATATCAATGAACAAATTGTGAAAGAAATCAGAAGTGAGGTTATAAATGACAAACCTTATGTCTCAAGCCTTATAGAGAAAGAGGTAAGTGGTACCCCTCAAGCCTCAAACCTCAAAGAAAATATTGAAGATGAAATACCTTTGCCACCATACAAAAAAGAAAGTGATGAGAAAAATACAAACGATGAAATACCATTACCTCCATATAAAAAAGAAAGTGGTAAGTCTGAAGTAGTAAGTGATAAGCAAGAACAAAAAAATTATGATCTTTATAGAGAGCATGGGATAGAGATCTTGGACGCAGGAAAAGAAATAATTAATAATGAAGAATTGAGAATGAAGAATGAAAAAAAAGTAAAAGAAATTAAGAATGATAATTTTGCTGAAATTATGTCACAAAATAGTCTACTAAAGCACGAAGCTGAATTAATAATCGAAAAAAAAGAAACTCCTGTAATAAATATTCTCGCTGATAAATTAACTAGAAATACAGCCAGCACTATCACAGTCAGTGATTATTCTCTACCAAAAATAAACCCTCAAATACAACCAATGCCAACGCAAGGAGGAACATCATCAAAACCACACGATCCGTATCATGAAGCGATATAATATACATGCAATTCAAAGTCCCACAATTTATAGATATTGAAGATAAGCTTTTTGGGCCTTTTACCTTTTTCGAATTTGCATATTTAGCAGGTGGAGGGGGGATAGTCTTTGTTCTATACAGACTTCTGCCTCTTTGGCTTGGAATTATTCCTATTTTAATAGTGGCGGGTCTTATTATTTGCCTCGTCTTTGTAAAAATAAATACAAAACCATTTATATACTATCTCCAGGCTGGATTCGGATATTTAATCTCTAGTAAGCTTTATCTTTGGAAACAAAGGTTGGTAAAAAAAAGTGAAGTAAAAGAAGAAGACATCAATATTCCAACAAGTGTTTCCAATGTCCCCATGCTAACAGAAAATAGATTAAAAGATTTGTCGTGGAGTTTGGATGTGCAAGATAAAGATAAGAATAATATGATATAATAAAAATATGGCAATTAACGCAAAAGCAGCTCAAAGCTTCGTCCCAATAAAAGAAGTTAGAAATGGAGTCATCATTTTAAAAGATGGTGGTCTTCGAGCTGTACTTATCGCTTCCTCTATCAACCTTTCGTTAAAATCTTCAGATGAACAGATAGCGATTATAAATCAGTTCCAATCATTTTTAAACGGACTCGATTTTCCAACTCAAATAGTAGTCCAGTCAAGACGTCTTGACATAAGACCCTATCTTTTGATGCTAGAAAATCGACTAAAAGAACAAACTGAACCACTTCTAAAAATTCAAACCAAGGAATATATTGAATTTATAAGATCTTTTACTGATGAGGTCAACATAATGACAAAAACATTTTTTGTTGTTGTCCCTTATAGCTCAAATGTAATAAGTTCCAAAGGAGGGCTCTTGGACAGTATGCTTGGTGGTGGAGCTCCTAAAAAACAAGTTGAAGATACAAAAAAAGCAATAGATATGGCTTCTTTTGAGGAAAAACGTAGCCAATTGGAACAAAGAATCAATGTTATCTCGGGAGGGCTCGGGGGAATCGGTATTCGAAGTAGCCAACTCAAGACCGACGAGGTAGTAGAACTTTTTTATAAGACTTTCAACCCAGGAGATATTAGTCAGGGAATTAAATTACAATAAATATGGGAATATTTTCATCATTTTTTAATAGCGATAAAAAAAATACAACACAAGCGACTGTGATGCCTGTTTTGCCTACTGAAATATATAAAGCGGCAACACTAGAACTCCAAGACATCATAGCTCCTTCTGCTCTACAAATAACACCTAAATCTATAAATCTCGGGGATAAAATTGCTAAAACTTTCTTTGTCATCTCATATCCCAGATATCTAACAGACAATTGGTTCTCACCAATAGTCAACCTTGATAAAGTTTTTGATGTTTCGATTTTCATTCACCCTATTGAGACTGCCGACATTTTAAGATCTTTCCAGAAAAAAGTAGCTGAAGTTCAAAGTCAGATTTCGATTCGTGAATCAAAAGGTCTCGTTCGTGACCCAATGCTCGACACGGCATATCAGGACCTCGAAGGACTTCGCGACAACCTAATGCAAGCCCAAGAGAAAATGTTTGATGTTGGTTTATATATTACAATTTACGCTGACAACGAAAATGATTTATTTAAAACAGAAAGTGAAATCAAATCACTACTTGATTCAAAGCTTGTCTATCTAAAACCAGCACTTTTCCAACAAGACGAAGGCTTCAAAAGTGTCATACCTCTTGGAACAGATATCCTAGGTGTCCACCAAAAACTAAATACTGAACCCCTTTCAAGTATTTTCCCTTTTGTATCGTTTGACCTCACTTCTGATAAAGGAATATTGTACGGAGTAAATAGACACAATTCAAGTCTGATTATTTTTGATAGATTTTCTCTACCAAACTACAATTCTATCACTTTTGCCACAGCTGGAGCTGGTAAGTCCTATGCTACAAAACTTGAAATCATTCGAACTCTCATGTTTGATACAGAGGTTATAGTCATTGACCCGGAAAGAGAATACGAGTACCTCGCTGAAGCAATAGGAGGAAGATATTTCAATATTGCTCTATCTTCTGATCACCATATCAATCCATTTGACCTACCTATCCCTATGTCTGACGAGACCGGAGCTGATGTCCTTCGGGCCAATACTATAAATCTAGTTGGATTATTCCGTATAATGCTCGGAGGACTAACTCCAGAAGAAGATTCTATTATCGACCGAGCCATCACAGAGACTTATGCCATGAAAGACATTACTGCCGAATCAAACTTTGCCAATATCGAGCCACCACTTCTATCCGACTTTGAAGTAGTTCTAGCTGGTATGGACGGAAGTAATTCCCTCATCCAAAGATTAGCCAAATATACTCACGGATCTTGGGCATCATTCCTAAATAAACCTTCAAATGTCGACATCAATCGTAAATTTGTCGTCTTCTCCGTGCGTGATATGGAGGATGAACTCAAACCTGTCGCAATGTATATCGTCACTCACTTCATCTGGAATGCTGTCCGCAAAGTACTTAAAAAGCGACTCCTCGTCGTAGACGAGGCATGGTGGATGATGAAATCAGAAGATACTGCATCATTTTTATACTCTATCGCCAAGCGTGGACGTAAATACTATCTAGGGCTCGCCACTATCACTCAAGATGTCGGAGACTTTATGAAGAGTCCATATGGTATACCTATTGTGACCAACTCTTCTATTCAACTCCTCTTAAAACAATCACCAGCCACAATAGATGTCCTCCAAAAAACATTTAACCTCACAGACGAAGAAAAGTATCTACTCCTTGAAGCCAATGTCGGTGAAGGAATATTCTTTGCAGGATTAAAACACGTAGCCGTCAAAACTATTGCTTCGTATACAGAAGACCAGATCATCACTTCTGATCCATCACAAATCCTCGCTATTAAAAAAGCCAAAGATGAACTCGAGTCTTCGGGTGGTAAGTAATATAAATTGCTGATTACCAATTACTAATTACTAATTAAAGGAAATGCTATAATAGAAAGAGTGACAGAGGACAGCAGAAAGGGAATAGTAAATAAATACAAAAATTCAATGAAAAAATCAATATATTATATTTTAATACTGTTTATTTTTACTCTGCCTATTATATCCTTTGCTGAGATGCAGATTGAGGTCCAAGAAAATGAAGTGAGTATAGAGACAATCCCCGAAAATCCACAGCCATATGATGATGTCACTATCAATATCTCTAGTTATGCGACTGATTTAAATAAAGCTATTATAACGTGGCAAACAGATAAGGGGGTAGTTCTCTCTGGTATAGGGAAAACTAGTTATTCTCTAAAAGCACTGGGACCAAATACTACTATTATTTTAAATATTTCTATCAAACCAGTAGGTTCGATGAATACAATAAATAAAAAAGTTGTCATCAGTCCATCAGAAGTAGAACTCGTGTGGGAAGCCGCCGATGGATATACTCCTCTTTTTTATAAAGGTAAATCTTTTGTCTCCGGAGAAGGCCTCATAAAAGTAGTGGCTATTCCAAATACTAATACTATAAAATCAGGGAGGGGAAGTGTGGTTTATAATTGGAAATCGGGGGACGAAGCTTTGTTAGAAGCAACTGGATACAATAAAGAGTATTATACTTTCCCAAATAGTGCTCTAAATAACAAAGAGGAAATAACCGTGACAGCCTCTGCTGTCGATGGGCAATACAATGCAACCAAAACTATTACAATTCCAATAATTTCTCCAAAGGTGCTTTTTTATAAAAAATCTCCAACCGAAGGAATACTTTACAATATGGCTCTAAATAGTAATTCACCTTTTATAGAAGAAGAGATGACGATAGTGGCTGAACCATACTTCCTAGCACTAAAAGGCCATGAGAATGAATTTAATTATAATTGGAAAATAAATGGAGACAATATAAATACACCTTCCAAAAAAACAGAACTGACTATCCGCCCAACTTCTCGTGGGGGGTATGCTAATATTAGTTTAATGATGGAAAACCTAAATAAATTATTCCAAAAGGTCACAGGGCAATTAAAATTAACTATATAATATGAAAAAAATAATATCTAAAATAATTGTTATTTCTGTATTTTTTATTTCTTTTATTTCTTTAGTCTCTGGGGCTGAAGCAAAATCAACAATACAAATTACAGGACTTGATGTTACTGGAACAGAAATTTTAGTTACCACAACCACAAAATTTGAAGATGTTGTGGGAGTAGAAAAAAAGAGAGAAATTGTAGTTTTACTTTTTAATGACAAAGTACCATCTGATTCTATTGGTCAAAAATCTGTTTTAAACAGATCCGAGGTGTCAGGAATTGGGACTATTCTATTTGATTCTTCTTACGGATTAAAACCAGAAACAAATTATAAAATAAGAGCTTATATAAAAGAAACCACAATTAAAACCCTTACTACTAACACAGATGAACTTATTTACAATCCTGAAAGTTTTGTAAACATTAAAACCGGTACAGTAAATCAAAAAGACTTTAATTCCGTCGATACCAACAATATTGTTAATTTTGACCCTTCAAAACTTGGGGTTGCTGAAAATAAAACTAAGTATACACTTCTTGCTCCAATACCTGGATTTGCAAAGTGTATAGATACAGGAGAAAATCCAGACAAAGATTGTACACAATCAGGGATAGGTGACTACTTAGGAATAATATTTAAATTTGGCATAGGACTTTGTGCGGCTTTGGCTGTAGTCTATTTGATAATCTATGGATTTATATATATGGGAGATGAATCTGTGTTTGGTAAAACAGAGGCCAAACATAAAATGCTAGGGGCTATCGGAGGGCTCATCATAGCTATCGGTGCTTATGCATTACTAAACACTATCAACCCAGACCTAACTGGTAAAAATGGATTTACAATAAATTCGGCGAATATTGAACTACACCCGACTTCAGGTGGAGGTTACTTTGGAGTTGATTTAACAAAAGGTGATGCAAATGTAACAAAAAATATTCATGAATATGATGTCTTTTTACAAAAAGCTTCCAAAGAAACTGGGGTACAGTGTACTTTAATAAAAGCCTTTATGTATGCGGAATCTGGTGGGATAAACGGACAAACGAGCCCAGCGAAGGCGAAAGGATTAATGCAATTAATAGATGGAACTTTTCAAGAACAAGGATATGATCTCTTGAAAATAATGGATCCGGAAACAAACATAATGGCAGGTGCAAAATATATTAGCAAATTACAAAAAAATGGTTGTGGCACTACTCCTTCTTCTATTTGCGATATATCAAATATACAATTCTTAGCTGCCTCTTACAATGGAGGACCAGGAGCAAACAAAGAGTCCTCCAAGTGTTCCAAAATGACAATTTGGCAGTGTCCACAAACTGTATGTAATAATGGAACAGATTGCTTTGCGGAAACTCGTAAATATGCACCGAGAGTTGAAGCCAATTACAATAAACTAAAATCAAGTGGTTGGGGATGTTAATCAATTAATTTATGCCTAAAAAAACAAAAATCATTTTTATAATCGTGTTTGTATTTGTCGGAGCGATAATGCTCGGTATATATTTTTACAATAGTAAAAATAATACAACTACAAATACTGGTAATACGAGTATTATTCAAAAATTCAATCCATTTGGAACAAGTACAAAAATTCCAACAGAAAACAATGGGGATAATGTACAAGATAATAATAATCAAGATGGAAATCAAGCAATAATAAATTCAAGATTTCACAAGATCACTGACTTCGCTGTGGCCGGAGCTGTCTTCTTTGAAGACACTCGAGCGCTTCCTGCAAAAGAAAATATTACTGAAGTTGTCACTACCGTAGAAACAGTCGCGCCAACAAAAAAAGTTATAAAAAATGCAATCATCCCTAAACCAGAACCTACAACAGAAGTGGTACCTTCTATCCGCTATGTAGAAAAAGCCACAGGGCACGTATATCAAATGTATCTCGATACTAACGTCGAAGGTAAAATATCGAATTCTACAATTCCAGGAGTCTATGAGACTATTTTTAGTGGTGATGGATCTTCGATCATATATCGATATCCCTCATCGGATAATAAATCAATCACGAGCTTCCTAGCAACCCTAAGAGGGGGTAAGAGTAGTTTCCTCAGTTCCGATATTATGGATATAAGTTTGTCTCCAGATAAAACTAAATTCTTTTCTATTATTAAAAATAGTAACGGAGTAGTGGGAACAATAAAATATTTTGATAGTACAAAAACAAATCAAATATTTACTTCTGCATTTTCTGAATGGCTACCACAGTGGGTAACCGAGCAAAAAATCTATCTAACCACAAAGCCATCATATAGAGTCGAGGGAAGTGTCTTTAATTTAAATACAACCAATGGTACTCTTTCAAAAATATTTGGTGGTATCAAAGGCCTCACAACTCTCGCAAATAATAATGGGGAAGTAGTGCTATATGGGGCATCACTCGAAGAAGGCCCTAAACTAAATGTATTTAATATCAAAGATCATACTTCAACTGATTTAGACAAGTACGGCTTACCAGAAAAATGTGTTTGGAGTAGTGACAATATAAATGTGTATTGTGCTATCCCCAATACTGTCATCGGCACACAATACCCCGACTCTTGGTATCAAGGACTAGTTTCATTTGATGACAGGTTTGTAAAGATAAATACTAATACCAAAGAATCATCAACTCTAGCAAATTCGGGAGACGAAACACCAGTAGATGGTACAAAACTATTTTTAAATAAAGATGAAAGTAAACTTTTCTTTATAAACAAAAAAGACTCCACGCTCTGGTCTTTAGAACTTAAATAATTATTTAAGTTCTAAAGACCAGTAATTACTAATTACTAATGAAGGCACAAAAATACCTCAGCAGAACTGAGGTATTTTTAATTAGTAATTATATATTTGTATCTCCAATATACTTTATCACTACTCTTCTACTTGGTCCGTAGCCTTCTGATTCTGTTTTAATATCCTTTACTCCTTCTAAAAACATATGAACAATCCTTCGTTCATTGGCAGGCATCGGATCTATCTCTATACTACTCTTGAAATATTTTGCGCGTTCTGCCATCATATGGGCAACAGTTTTCAAGCTATCAAATCTCTTTTTCTGATAACCATTTACATCCACAAAAATATTTGATATTTCTTCTCCTTCTGTTTCTTTCTCGGCCATTTTGCGAACTAGATGATTGAGGGAACGGAGAGTCTCTCCGTCACGTCCAATCATAAATCGTGAATCAGGAGTATCTATCATATACCAAAACATCCCATCCTCATCTACTACTTCGAGTTTTGAAATAGTACAAGCAGTATGAGTAAAAATATTCTCTATTATTCCTTTTATTTTTTCTTTGTCCATAAATTATTTATTTTCTAATGTTTTTCGAATATACCATTCTTGAACAATAGTAAATATGTTACTTGTAACAAAATATAGAGCTATTGCAGAGGAAATCTGCCAAGCAATGACTGCAATAAAAACTGGAAGGATATATTTTATATTCATCTGCATACTACTTGCCATCTCATCTTGAAATGATTTCTTTTCGTTTATATCAGACTCTGTCACAATTTCAACTTTTGGTTTAACTGGTGAGGCAAGATAGCCTTGGATAAACTGGGTAATACCGGCAAGAACTGCGAGAACTATACTTTTACTGTTCATTTCTATTAATCCCAAGAATTTCGTATGGAAAACTTCTGGTTTATGAATAAAAGAATAAACTACATTTGTATCTACAGAAAGACCTTTATATATAACATAATAAAGGGCAATTATAACCGGCAACTGAATAAGGACAACAATACAACCAGAAAAGGGGTTGGTTCCGTTTTTCTTATATAATTCAAATGTTTGCTTGGCTTGCTCTTCTTTGTTTGGGAAATTTTTCTTGATAAGTTTGAGTTCTGGCTCCATTTTCTTCATGAGAATCTGGCTACGGATAGACTTTTTGGTAAGGGGGTAGAGAACAAACTTAACAACCAGAGTAATCAATATAATAGCAAAACCAACATCACCAAAGGTAATATTACTAATTATAAAAAGAAGAGTATTATAAATAGGTTGATAAAAGATAGTATTCCATATTAATGACATTGTTCTATTGTATATCAAAAAGTGATAAATTCAAAATTTAATAAATTCGACACCAATACACGAATGAAAACGAATGACACAAATAAAAACCCCACATCCGTAGTGGAGATTTTACAGAAGGGGGTCGTAACGACTTTTTTGCCAAGGATGGCAACGTAAAATCCGCCGAATACCCTTATAAATCCCCATAATTCCTCCATATTTTAAAATGGCTTCTTTGGTATATTCTGAGCAAGTAGGTATAAAAACACAAGAATAGTGTGATTTTGTTGGGGTTTTTTGGTAAAGATTAATTAAACTTATTAATATTTTTTTCATGATTTAATTAAAATCTCCACAACTAGTGTGAAAGATGTCCCCACACCGGGTGTGGACATTTTATATAATTTTAGATTTTTTTAGAATTAGTTCAATGTCCGTCTTTATTTCAATAGATGTAGCAGTGAGAGCTTCTTTTTTATAAAAAAATATACCCTTATTTGATTTTAAACTATGTAATCTAAGCACATCATAACCTTTACGACGCAAAAAATTCCTTTTAACAGCAGTTTTCGCTATCTTTTTAGGAACAACAAAAGCATATCTAGGAGTGGAACTGTCTAAATAACGAAAAATAAAAAAAGAACCATAAATGATATGTCCCTTGTCCATAATGGATTGGAATATATCCTTAGTGACTCTTTTTTTCTTTGGAAGCATATTTATTTAGCTATTGAAACTTTAGCACGGCCTTTTTGACGACGGGCTTGTGTAACCTTTCTACCTCCTGGAGTTTTTGCACGAACCAAAAATCCATGGGATTTGGCTCTTTTTCTCTTATTTGGTTGATATGTTTGAGACATAATGGAAATATATACTATATTAACAAATATTGCAATACAAAATCTCCACAGATGTCCCCACACCGGGTGTGGACACACTGTTTATCTCCACACCCGGTGTGGATATTTTTTTATCCACACATTATTAACAGGTTAATTAAGGTTTTAAATTGTTGTGTTTTAAAAAACGAGGGTATAATAGAAAACATGAATACAAAAGAACTCTGGGAAAAGTGCCTTTCGGAGATAGAACTCAATATGTCTAAAGCCAATTTTACCACCTGGTTTAAAAACACGTCTATTGTTAAAGAAGAATCTGGAACTCTTTTTGTGGGGGTCCCTAATGAATTTGTTAAGGATTGGCTTTATAATAAATTTCATAAACTTATTTTAAAAACAATTATAAATCATGAAGAGGGAGTACGTAACTTAGAATATATAATTCATAAAAACGAGGTTAGTAATAAAAATATAGAAAACATAAATATTAAACAGATTATTAATATAAACAAAGAACTACCACTTAATGATCTTTATTTGAATAGAGAAGATAATTTAAACCCTAAATACAATTTCAATTCTTTTGTGGTTGGACCATTCAATGAACTTGCTTATGCTGTTTCTCAGGCTATTATTACAAACCCAGGACAAAATTATAATCCATTTTTTGTTTATGGGGGAACAGGTCTCGGAAAAACTCACATGATCCAAGCAATAGGAAATACTATAAAAATAAAATACCCTCAAAAGAAAATATATTATGTAAGTTTAGAAAAATTTACAATTGATTACATAAACTCAATCCAAAATAAAAACCCAAATTCTTTTAAAGAGAAGTACAGGAAGTATGATGTAATTATTATGGATGATATTCAGTTTATTTCTGGTAAAGATAAAACCCAAGAAGAATTATTTCATTTATTTAACACGTTGTATGAAAACAATAAACAAATAATCTTTTCATCAGATAAGCACCCTAATTTTATTCAAGGCTTAGAAGAAAGACTCCAATCTCGGTTTGCTTCAGGTATGACGGTTCAAATTGTTGAACCAGACTATGAATCACGAGTGGCTATTATTAAAGCTAAGTTTGAATCAACTAATTGTATTATTGAAGAAGATATTGTTTCATATCTCGCAGAAATTCTCGAAGGAAACATTCGTGAACTTGAAGGAAGTTTAAATACTGTTATTTGTCAATCTCAATTAAAAAATAAATCTCTTTCACTCAATGAGATTAAAATTTTAATTAAAAACAATATTAAACCAAAGAAAACAGTAGCGATTAAAGATATTGTAAATATTATTGCTAACCATTATGGAATTTCTGAAGAAGTTATATATGAGAAAACCCGTCGTAAGGAAATAGTAAAAGCCCGTCAGGTCGCTATGTATATACTACGTGAGGATTTTAATATTTCATATCCACTGATTGGTAGTAAATTGGGGGGGAGAGACCATACAACAGCAATACACTCTCATTTAAAAATTAAAGAGGATTTAAAAACTGACCCAGCACTACTACAAGAAATAGAAAAAATTAGAATTATGTTTAAATAAATTTAAAAAATAAAGGGTGTGAATAAGGTGTGAATACTAAGAATAAAAATGTGTATAACTTTCTTAAAAATAATAAATATAAAACTTATTATAAATTATTAAAATCATTAAAATAAAAATTATTAAAATAATGTATATAAAATAAAGTTTAAAAAGTAATACACATATTCACAGCTATAATAGTAATAATAAATTATATTAATAAATTAACTATAAAAAATAAAATGAAATTAGAATGCTCTATAGAAAAAATAAAAAATGCTCTTCAGATAGTAGATAGAATTACTGGAAAAAATCTAACCCTTCCTGTTCTCGGTTCTGTTTTATGGGTTGCAACAGGAAAATCACTTAAATTAAGGGCTACAAATTTAAATATTGGTATAGAGATGGAAGTACCTGCTAAAATTGAAAAAGAAGGGGTTGTTGCTATACGTTCTGATATACTTTCTTCTTTGTTTTCTGTTCTCTCTGGTGATCAATTTGTTTCCTTTGAATTAATTAACGGGAATCTTTCTGTTAAAACTAAATCAAACACAATTATTTTAAAAAGTATATCAAGTGAAGATTTTCCCACTATTCCTCTTATTGAAGGTGAGGAGTTAAATATTCAAGCTAAAAAATTTGTTGAAGGGATTAAATCTGTTTATTACAGCGCATCAGTTTCTGAAATTAAACCAGAGATTGGTAGTATTTATGTTTATCCAGAAGATGATATGTTGGTTTTTGTTGCAACAGACTCTTTTAGACTTGCTGAAAAAAAAGTAAAAATTAAACAAAAACTTTCTTTTGGTGGTATTTTAATTCCATTTAAAAATACAGTAGAAATAATTAAGGTTTTAGAAACAATAGAAGGGGATGTCAAAATCACACTTTCAAAAAATCAAATTTCTTTTTCAACAACCAATATATATCTTACCTCTAGGGTTGTTGATGGACTTTTCCCTGACTATAAACAAATTATTCCAAAAAATCCAACAACCGAAGTAACACTTTTAAAACAAGATTTTATTTCATCTCTTAAAATTTCCAACATTTTTTCAGATAAATTTAATCAAGTAACTTTCAATATTAAACCAACAGAGAAGGTTTTTGAAATTGAAGCTAAAAATAGTGATGTAGGAGAAAACATTACCTTAATAGGAGGAGCACTCTCAGGAGAGGCAATAACTCTAAACTTTAATTATAAATATATTATAGACTGTTTTATGTCTGTGGCAGTAGATTCACTAACCCTAGAATTTAATGGTACAAATAAACCAATGATTATTAAGCCTATTGGTGATTCTTCTTTTCTTTATTTAGTAATGCCAATGAATAGATAATTTTTTTAAGATGGACTACAATCATATAAAAAATTATTTAGAAAAATTTAAAACAATTCTTTTTTCAAAAGAGGAGAACTATAGAATAATATCTGAAATAATAAAAAAAAATACTGGGATTGAAATTGAACAAAAAAATATTAAAATAAAAGGAGTTGATTTATATATCAAAGCCTCTCCTCTTGTTCGTAATGAAATTGTGATAAATAAAAATAAAATTTTATTAGATTTAAAAGAATTACACCTCGAACATAATTTTAAAGATATAAAATAAATACCATAAGTTAAAAATACACACCCATTTTGGGTTTTTTTAATTTAAGATCTTTATATTTTCACTGATTTCATTTGTGTTTCCATTTGTTCCATAACCAACCACACGTAGAGTATTGTTGGTTGATATACCAATTACATCTTTGGGGACAAACGAAACACTATAGGGTTGTGTTTTTAGAGATTTTAAATATGTGTTGTTTAAAAAAACATCAAACTTTTTTATAGGGATCTGAGATATTGGGTTTATAACAAAACTGATATTTTCATTATTTTTATATGGAACTGTAGATATTCCATTAATAATAAATTCTGGTTTAGGAAGTGTTGTTGAAATAATTCCTGGTAATATTGGGGTATTTAATGGAGAAATATTTTTATAATTCATATAATTATTCATCCACCATATTTTTACACCATATTCCCAATTAGGGTATTGTAAATCATCTACACTCTTTGTTGGAGTGTTGTTTAATGGGTCATTTTTATTTAACCAATATAAAATAGTGTGAACATTTGTTATAGAAGCTTCTCCATTATTTATTTGAGCTCCAGTTGTTGTGTCGTATAAAACATCGGCTGTTTGGACTGTTTCTCCTCCTTGCCAGAAACCCCTAATAATTGGAGGAAGGGACGAATCTATTGGTTCTGGTTCGTCAAAAAATTCAGTAGGTTTATCTTTTAAGGCTTCGGACATAACTGCGTTCCAGATAGGCCCAGCAAGCGCTGCGCCACCTTTTTTCATAGGGGTGTTGTCATTATTACCAACCCAAACCCCAACAGCCATAGAAGGAGTATAACCAACAGTCCATGCATCTTTGTTGTTGTTTGTCGTACCAGTTTTGACAGCTACTTGTCTTCCTGGAATATTTAAAATAGATTTGGCTCCGAAAGTTGGAGTTCTAGCTACATCATCAGAGAGAATATTTGATAGAATATTTGTAGTATTTGGCTTAAGGACCTGATATGGTTTGTCTTCGTATTGCTCTATGATTTTACCACTAGAATCCTCTACAGAGAGAATCCCTTTATATGGATGACGAATTCCACCTGTTGCGAAAACTCCATAAGCGGATGTCATCTCAAGAAGGGTTGTTTCACCTCCTCCAATAACTAAAGAAAGTCCATATCTAGTAGGATCGGTTAAGGTAGTTATTCCTAAATCTTGTGCCATTTTTATGGCATCATGAATACCAACTAAATATAAAACCTTAACAGCTACGACGTTTATAGACTGAGCCAGGGCTTCTTTAAGTGTTAGTGGACCACGAAACTTATCATCATAATTACTTGGAGTATAACAATCAGCCCCTTTGTGTCCTGGTAGAGGAACTCCTGTTGGACCACAAGATGCATTAAATTCAGTTTTTACATCAAATAATGTTGTTTTTGAAGTATAACCCTTTTCAAATGCCAAAGCATAAACTATTGGTTTGAACGATGATCCTGGTTGACGAGAGGCTGTAGCAACATTAAAATTTCCATCAATCGTTTTATCAAAATAATTTCGTGATCCCACCATAGCTAATATTTGACCTGTCTTTGGGTCAATAACTACAACGGCAGTATTTTTACCTTTCCATTTTGTTTCATTTTCTTTTGATTTTTCTAGGGCAATTTCCTCTGCTTTTTTCTGTAAATTATAATCAATAGTAGTTATAACCTTTAGACCACTTCCTTCGAGATCACTAACTCCATAATGATTTTCTAAATAATCTTTAATAAAAAAAACAAAATGAGGAGCAGCTATGTTCATTGGTCTTTCTGGCATAAAAACAACAACTTCATTTCTAGCTTCAGTATATTTTTTTTCATCTATAAATTTTAAATCAAACATTCTTTTCAAAACCAAATTCTTTCGCTCGTCTAATTTATTTTTATTTTTTCTATAAGGAGAATAATAAGTTGGGCCATTTGGAATTGCAGCTAAATAAGCAGCCTCAGCTAAACTTAAATCTAAGGGTTCTTTATTAAAAAAACCCTTAGAGGCTTCTTCAACACCATAAACATTTCCACCATAAGGTGCTTCATTTAAATATAAAGCCAAGATGTCATCTTTACTCATAATTTTCTCAAGCTTTACCGCCAATATCCACTCTTTTATTTTGCGCGTAACAGATCGTTCAGAAGTTAATAGTGTGTTTTTAATTAACTGCTGTGTTATAGTTGATCCACCTTGTGTTTTTCCTCCTGTAAAATTAGACCAAACAGCCCTTAGGATAGATTTAATTCTAATACCTTTATGGTTATAAAATTCAGAGTCCTCCATTGCGACCGTAGCATTTTTTATATTGGTCCCCATTTCTTCATAAGAGACCACGGTCCTTCTTATGTTTTCATGTATATCATAAAGTAATATTTCTCCAGTGCGGTCATATATTTTAGTCGAACTTTGAATTTTTCTCTCGGTGAAAAGTTTGAAATCTGGGAGTTGGAGGGTGCTTATCCAAACAAAAGCAATTCCCACTAGAATAATTCCAATACTGACGATTATAAATAATACGTTTTTTACGGATTTAATTGAAGGTTTTTTCATATCTGTATATCATAACATAATTTATGGTCACTGCGGACAAAGGTTTGTTAATATGTTAAAATACTAATTATGAGTAAAACAATAATAGATGAAGAAAAAATAGACAAATTTTTAGAACGAGGGGTCGCAGGTATTTTCCCATCCAAAGAAGCTCTTAAAACAAAATTAATGTCTGGAGAAAGACTGACGATATATCAAGGTTTTGATCCTACGGGGCCATATCTTCATGTTGGTCATGCTATAGG
>JBBQGX010000016.1:0-16624 GCA_038323465.1 Minisyncoccia bacterium
CAACTCTTGAGTGCGCTCTAACGAAAAAACAGGTATTATAAGTGTCCCCTTTCTTTCATAATTACTATTTATTATTTCCATTAGTCTTTTTTTTCTGTCATCACGATCTTCGTGATTTCTGTCTCCATAACAAGATTCCATAAAAAGATAATCTACATTTGTAATTTTTTCTGTATTACGGAGAAGAGGCGAAGGAGAATTCCCAAGATCACCAGTAAAAATGATCTTTTTATTATTATAAATAATCTCAAGCATACCAGATCCTAAAATATGACCTGAATCTTTAAAAGAAAATTGGAAACCATGATCAACATTGAGCTTCTGTCCATATTCGAGAGTCTCCCATAAACTCATGGCTTTTTTAATATTCTCTGGTGAATAAATCAAGGCTAAACCATGCTCTTCGTCACGAGCTAGAAGATGAGCCGTATCAGCCAACATTATTTCCGTAATTTCTTTTGTTGGAATTGTAGAGACAATCCTTCCGTTGAAACCTTCACTAATGAGTTTGGGTATACGTCCGATGTGATCTATATGACAATGAGTAATAAAAAGAATATCAATAGTGGAAGCATCATAAGAAAATTTCTCCCAGTTTAAATCTTCTGCTATTTTTTCACCTTGAATAAGACCGCAGTCTACTAAAAACTTCTTACCATTCCCCTCTATTAAAAAGTTGGCACCTGTAACAGTACCAGCCCCAGAACAAAATGTAACTTTCAGCTTTGTATCATTTACCATTTGTTTATTATACATTATCTCTTATAAAAACGAAATTCCCATACCCGGTGTGTGGGACTTCTTTCACACCGGGTATGGGAATTTCATTTTTATAGCTTTATAAACAAAAAATCCTTCAACATAATGTGAAGAATCTTTTATTAGGACTATCCGAAAGATATTACCATAGCATAACGCTACGTGGGACGAAGAATGAAGTAGATTTGTTAACATAATTTGTATACAGCACTGCTTCAAAACAATATGTCCCCTAAAAATTTGTTCTAGGTAATACAATTCAAATAACCCTACTTAAACTATACTCGTCGAGTGAAGTGAATGCAAGCATTTTTACAATAAAGCACACTTTTGACAGCGTTGGAAATGTAATTCTTAATTTATATTGAAAAATCTTTTAATATTTCTAAAAATGGAATGATAGATTCATCATTTATATTTTCCGGTATTATTTTTGAGTTAGAAAAAATTTGATTTTCAATTAAAAATAGACTTTTATTAAAAAATAATCTTTTTTCATCACTAAAAGCATGTGGATGATTCTCATATCTCTTTTGGGCCTCCAAACTATGCTCTTCTGCAGACACAATACCATTTGGGTTTACTCTATTGTCTACATAAATACAAATCTTTTTACAAATATCGTCCCCCATAGCTATTTTTTCAACAAAAGAGGAGTCAATTGAATTAACCAACTCTTGAACATAAGAAGAGGTTTTGAGTTCTTTAGCAATAATGAGACTTGCCGTATGTTCATTATCACCATATTTTTCAATATATTCATTTTTAATTTTTTGCCAATATTCTAATCCTTCAGGTTGATTCCAATCGGGGAATTGTTCAAGTCTAAATTTAATAATATTACCCATATCATGCAAAATGCAAGCCCTCACGATACTTTCCTGATCAATTTTTATATTTAAAGAATCACAAATTTGCATCGCAACAGCTGCCACTCGCATTTGATGCATGGCTAGATTCGGCATTATTTTATATTCTTTATATATATCTCCAATTTTTTTCATTTTATTATTTATTCCATTCCATATTTTTCATACAACATAATATCGTATTTGCTACCAGGGAGATGGTCGTCGTTAGAAACTCCAATACTAGAGAGAAATGCTAATAATTCTTCTTGAATTTTTTGTCTTAATTGTGGGTCATTTTCGTTAACTATTCTTTCAACCTCAATAAATTCACCTAATCCTTCAACTGTATCAATAACTATCTCCATATTTTCTAAATTTGTTTTTATACGTTTTTTATTTACAACAGGAACTTTTTTATAATTAATGAGATTCATGATCTCTAGCATTTTATGTCCATCTGAAATCTCTAATTCATGTTCTATGCAATCTTGTCTGTTTGATTGTGATATTTTTAAAGTAAAAATATGTTTATTGTCTTGTATTCTTACTCTTAAAACTGGGGTATCCAGTGGTGGAGGAAAAGATAGGTGATTAGGTATAAATATATGGTCAATTTGATGTAATTCTTCACTAAAAGAACAACCCATATCTATGAGTTTATTTATAATTTCCTCTCTGTTTACTAATTTAGCTTTTACCTCGACTTCATACATATATTTTACAATATACCCCCATATAGGGGGTATATTTAATATTATTTTTTTGTTTGAGTAAATTTTTCATGAACAGTTGAATAAGTAAATAGTTCATTTTCTGAAAACCAGTGAGCTATTTCTTCGGTAGCTTCATTTACATCTCCTGAGGCATGTATAATATTTGGAATTCCAACATCATTCGCATCAGCATGAGAAAAACTCATATGAGAATAGTCACCACGGATTGTTCCTGGAAGGGCTGATTTTGGCTCTGTAGCCCCTACCATCTTGCGAATAAGTGAAACTGCCTCTATTCCCTCTAATACAAAAGCAATTACAGGACCTTCGTTCATCATACTAAGTGTAACATCAAAAGCTTTCTGTCCACGTCGTGAAATCATCTTTCCAATTTTTTCATAATGATGATAATAGTGATCATAATTAGGTGCAAGCATCTTTACTCCAACTATCTTCAGCCCTGTCTTTTCAAAACGAGAAAGAATCTCTCCTACTATACCCCTCTGTACTGAATCTGGTTTAAATACGATAAGTGAACGTTCTATTGTTGACATAAATGTTTATATAAATAATTAATAAAGTTATAGTATTATATATTAAAATACATATAAAATAAAGGTCAGATTTTAATATAAAATCTGATCTTTATTTACTTATTTCCTATACTTCTCCATTATCTCTTCTTCTATTTCTTCACGAGGGCGACCATATTTGAGATATGATAATTCTTTAATTTTATCTACTATTTCCTTATTACCACCTTCCGTCATACTCCAATGTGACTCCATATTAAAAGGTTTTACAGGCTGACCATTTACAAGCATTTTCACATAAGAATTAAAGTTATCGAGCTTAATAATATCAGATTGCGTAAAAATTGGTTTAAAGTTCTGCTCTACGACTGCAGCATCCTCAGGACTAATACGATAGATGGCCATAGAACCTACGTTACCAAAAACAGCATCTTTTATTTTCTCTTCAAGCTGAGAAATATATTGGTGAGCAATAGTCAAAGATAAACGATATTTACGAGCCTCAGAAAGAATCGAAGCAATAGAATCCGTTGTGACATTTTGGAATTCATCTATATAAAGATAGAAATCATTCATCTTTTGTCCATACATATCCACACGAGAAAGGGCGGCCATCTGGATTTTCCCAACAAGCAGAAGACCTATAAGATTTGCGTTTATATCACCAAGTCTTCCTTTTGAAAGATTAACAAGGAGAATCTTTTTATTATCCATAATTTCACGGAAATTAAATACTGATTTTTCTTGAAGGACTACTGGTCGCATGATGTCATTGGAAATAAAGTTATCAAATTTGGAAGTAATATAAGGCACAAAGTTTGCAAGTCCTTGATCCCCTGTTGTCTGTTCGGCACTTTTCCAAAACTGTGCGATGATAGGATTCTTGCAATGAGATAGTTTCATATCGCGGAATTCTTTATCTACCAAGACGCGACTAATTTCAAGAAGTGTACAGCCACTCTCAGGATGCTCCATCACAAGGAAGGCTCCATTTTTAAAATACTGTTCAAAGAGCGGACCACCTGTGGCCTTCATATCAAAAAGTTTATTAAAAATTCCCATCAATTCATTGACTACAAAAGTTTTCTGTTCTGGATACTTTGGATCAAATTCCAACATATTGAGCCCCATTGGTCGAGCTGTATAGGCTGGATCAAAATAGATAACATCATCTATACGCTCTTTTGGAACATAACTGAGAATATCTTGAATATCACTGCCGTGTGGATCAATAAAACAACACCCTTCACCATTCCTGATATCCTGAGCAATCATATTTTTCAAAATCGTTGTTTTACCAGTTCCAGTCTGACCGATAACATACATATGACGCATGCGATCTTCTTTACTCATATAAATCTTGGTTTCTTTCCCTCTGTATTTATTAATACCAAGAAGGATACCTTCTCCTCCCATCTCCATCGGAGCAGGAGCGATACCAGCTCGGGCTTGTTTTAATTGTGAAGATACCACTCCTTGTGGAAAGTGAAATATTGTTGCAAGTTCTTTTAAATTAAGGGGCATTTCATATTCATCGGAAAATGTTCGATAAGAAAAATCGTGAATCAAATTTGTTAAATCACTACCTTTGGGATGTTTGAAATCAAAACCATTACGATCTGATTCGGTAAACTGATTAAAAGACGATTCAATTTCAGACAACATTTGCTTTGACCTTACTTCCGTTTCAGCTGAAGTTATGATTCGAATATTTGTCGCCATTATTGTACTCTTCATTTTTTCTGTGATATTCTCAACAGCCTTGTCATTTACTTTCTTCTCGTCTTTCTTTTTGGAAGCACCGAAAAATAATTCACTGGCTATATTTTTAAATTCTTTGGCAACCTGACGTGTCATACTTGATGCTGTTCTAACAGACATTCCATTTTTAACATCGGCTAAAATTATATGATATTTTTTAATGATATCTTCATCTTCAGGACAGACAGTAAACTGAATCGAGGCTCCTTCACCTTCTTTTTTCATTTTTGTTAATACATTTAAAATTATATTGAGAGGGTCATGATCTATCTCATCGTACATTTTTATAGGATACACATCATGGTGAGTAAGTGTTGCATAAGAACCAGAAATACTTCCGTTTTCAGAAAATATATTATAATCATCTGGAACTTCTACTACTTTGGCATCTAGATGAACTCCTAACAGTTGTTTTTCAAATAATTCGGCCTTGTGTGTGGGAACAGCTGTATAAAAAACAAAACTGTCGGAACCTTCAGCAATCGCAATCTCGAGAGTAAAGTGATTGCGATTATGATTATCTTTCCCTTCACCGACAGAGTGCATGCCAGCGTAAAATTGCTCCATAGCAGAAAGAAGTTCTTTTAAACCTTTTTTTTCTTTGTCCTCCGTTGCAGCATCAGGTAAGGTTATCTCAAAAAGTTTCATGTCGAGTGTTTTAAAAAGTGGAGTTCCTTCTTTCAATCCTGGAACTTTATGAGTACTCGATAAATATTGAACAAGAAAACGATGAAAATCACGATCAATATGTGGATTATTCATTTTAGAAACAACAGAAAGAGCGTTTGAAATACCCTTATCTAAAAGTATCCCTAAAAGTTCTTCCATTTTAGCGTCATGAGTTTCAGGTTTTAATCGCAAGACTAGCGCCTCGGCATGAACTTCTTTCATAACAACACTTTTATGCAGTACGTCAGCTGGTTCATATTTTTTATATTGGTTAATAACATCATGAGCCAATAATTCTTTATTTACTTCTTTGCCTTGATTATTGAGTGCCTTCTCACGCTCAGCAATGTGCGCTCTCAAAAAATCCAACTCTTCTTGGGGAGTTTTAAATTTAGGAGCGTTATTTAAATTAAAAGTTTCCATATAAAAATATTATACCAATAAACGAGTATAATAAAAAGGTAGAGAATATTGTTTTGCGAAGACGGGTGGAAGCGTACCGTTCCGAATGTAATCACGAGGAATGGGGTTAAGGAGAAGACAAAACAATACTCTTTGCCTTTTTATATTATTTTAGTCAGTATCTCCGCTTCCCCTTCTGTAATAAGTACAGTGTGTTCAAAATGTGCAGAACGTGAACCATCAGCCGTCTTTATCGTATAACCATCAGGCAAACTTATAATAGCGTCTCCTCCAATATTTATCATAGGTTCTATAGCTATTACCATTCCTGGTTTTAATTTAATACCCTTACCTGCCTTCCCATAGTTTGGAACATATGGGTCTTCGTGTATTTTTACTCCTACTCCATGGCCTGCAAGTTCACGAACAATGCCGTATTTTTTATTAACAAAACTCTCTATGGCATATCCAATATCACCAACTGTAGCCCCTCCACGTGCAGCAAAAATCCCTATTTCCAAGGCTTTTTTAGTAATATCGAGTAATTGTTGATCTTTTTTTGAAATACTACCTGCGGGTACTGTGAGAGTGTGGTCTGTATAATACCCTTTATATTTGATAACTAAATCAAGTGAAACAATATCACCATCTTTGAGAATTTTTGATTTCTTAGGAATACCATGGACAATTTCATTGTTAACCGAGATACAAATAGTTGCGGGATATGCAATACTCATCCCTTCTGGCTTATAGTGAAGGAGTGCTGGCTCTGCTCCTGCCTCTTTAATTAAATCATAAGTATATTTATCAAGTTCAAATGTTGAAATACCTGGTGCTACTTTCTTGGCTACTTTTTTAAGTATTTGAGCGAGAATCTTCCCTCCTTCTCTTATAAGCTTTATTTGTTCTTGAGTTTTTATTATCACTGACATATATTATTATACTAAATCAAAAAAGGAATATAGGCAAATGATAGCCATTTACCAAGTCAAACCTATCGCATCGAGTTGGTAAGTTAGTTAAATTATAATTTTTAGTATTCTTTATGGTAAACGATATTAATCCTGACATCTTGCCTCAAAACTTTATATTAAAATTTACCTATAAATACCAAAAAACCCCGAAGCTTCGCTTCGGGGCTCTGTGTATTTAAAATTCTTAATTACTTGATGGTTGTTCCAGTAAAAGGTAATCCATCCAAGAAATTTTCCAAATTACCAAGATTTTTTCCATTCATAATTACAACTTCAAGGCCAATTGATTCAGCTTTTTCAGCAGCTACAGGATCAAAAGGTGAACTTAATCCAGGCTCCCATTCTTTTGGTAAAAGTAATCTGAAATCAGACCAACTTGATTCTTTAATAGGATTTGCATCTGGAAATTCTTTTGGATCTCTGTCATATACATAATTAATATTTGAAAGATTAATTATTTTTTTTGCATTTATTTTTATGGCAGAATAAACTGCAGCTAGATCACTACTATTTCCTGGTTTCCATCCACCTCCTATAATAATTGATTTATCAGATTGTGGAATATTTTCTGGATCCATAATAATAGTATCATGAGCATAATCTCCAAATGCAATTCTAACAAGTTCAGCATTCAATCTGGTTGTCGCTATTCCAAGCCAGTCTAAATCATTCTTATCTGGGTTTGATAACTGAACAGCTATTTCATTGTATGTTCGACACAACTTTCCACCACCAGTAATAATAACAAAACTATATCCTTTATCCACATATGATTTAATAACTTTTACAAAACCTTTAAGAAATGAAGTGTCAACTTCATTAGGAACGATCAAAGCTCCACCGAGAGATATAATAATTGTTTCTTTTTCTTGCATATTATATAAAGTAAGGTTTAATTTTATTTATAATTTCTTCGTGTATTTCTTTTATGCTTTTTTCTCCGTCTATTGGAATATAAATATATCCAGGCTGACTTTCTAAATAAACAGCAGCTGGAGCAACATCTTTATCATACCAATCAAGTCTTGTTTCTGTATTTTCTTCAGTATCATCTTCTCTCCCTCTGGCAAGCATTCTCTTTTTAGAAGTTTCGCGAGATACAATAAAATCTAAAATTATGACATTATCTCTACTAAAGAATTTTAAAGCTCCATCTAGCATTTCAGCTTCTTCTTGTCGTCTTGGTGATCCATCAATAGAAAGATGATCATTTTCTTTTAAATTATTTAAAAAAGAATTTCCCCAAAGTGCTACAGTTAAGAATAGTGGTTGGAGGAGTCCTTTTGCTGTAATTTTTTTTGCAATATTACTAGCATAAGTATCTTTGCTAAAAAATTCACGAAAATTATCACCCGTAGAAAAGGCAAAATGTTTCCTTGTATTATCTTCTTTTAATAAATACTCATTCAAAAGTTTTAACTGAGTTCCCTTTCCGCAACCAGACCTTCCAAAAAATATAAATGTTTGTGGTTTGTTTATCATATTATTTATTATAGCAAAAATCACAAATAATAAAATTATTTGTGATTTTTGTTTTTAATTAGTCATTGGTAATTGGTAATTGGTAATTATTTTAATACTCTCTCATGGACAGTTGTGCTTCAATTTTTTTAATCAAATCAAGAACGACAGAGACTACGATTAGTAGTGCTGTTCCTCCGATAGCAAAAGCAGTAATTCCAGTTATAGCTTTCATTATCAATGGTAGGACAGCAATGATTCCGAGGAATACAGCCCCAATAGTTGTAACACGTGTGAGAATACGTTCTATGTAATCACGAGTAGCAGGACCTGGACGAATACCAGGAATAAAGGCACCGTTCTTTTGGAGATTGGTAGCGAGCTGATCTGGATCAAAAGTAACAGCGGTGTAGAAATATGTAAACAAAAATACAAAGATAAAGTAGAATAATGAATACAACCATGTATTGGCTACGAACCACAACAAACCTCGAGAGATAGCAAGAAGTATATGATTGCTCATACCAGAGAGGGCACTACCGATCAACTGTGGAAACATAAGTATTGAAAGTGCAAAAATGATAGGTATGACTCCAGCTTGGTTGACACGTAGTGGTAGGTAAGTCTGAGTACCACCAGCCACATGATCACCCCGGACTTGTTTGGCATACGTCACAGGGATAGGTCTTTCTGCTTCAGTAACAACAACAACTCCAGCTATAATCAAAATTCCAACTGCTAAAAATAATAAATAAAGAGGCAGGTTAGCTATATTAAAACTAAAAAAGAATTGAGAAATTTCTGTTGGGATTCTAGCGACGATACCAGCAAAGATAATCAGAGAGATTCCATTACCAATTCCAAATTCTGACATCATTTCACCTACCCACATAATGAGCATTGAACCAGCAGTAATAACTGATAGATTTGTAATCATCCCTATCATAGACACGTCACCCATGATTCCTTGTTTTTTAAGAAGTAAGAGAAGAGCAAATCCTTGAACAATCGCAAGTGGTATAGTTAACATACGAGAAAACTGAGTAAACTTTTTACGTCCAATCTCTCCATCTTCTTGATACATAGCTTTCAATCTTGGTGACATGATTGTCAAAAGTTGCATGATGATAGACCCAGTAATATAGGGGCCAACTCCAAGCATTACAATAGAAAGAGTTGAGAGCCCTCCACCTGAAAACATATTTAGAACTCCTAAAAATTGATTGTTGTTTATAACTGTCGAAAGACGAGCCACATCAACTCCCGGAATTGGAATAGATGAAAGGAAACGAAAAACAACAAAAGCCCCCAAAACAAACAAGACACGATTTCTCAGTGACTTATCTGTAAAGATCATTCTTATTTTGTTAAAAACGGTTTCCATATTTTATTTTATATTTCCTCCAACTTTCTCTATTTTTATTTGAGCTGTTTTAGATATGACACAATTTTCTACTGTAAGCTTTATTAAAATTTCTCCGTTACCGAGAATTTTTACAGATGGTAATTTACCACCAACTCGACGAATTAGATTTTTTTCAAAAAGAGTTGCTGGACTAACAATGGAATCGGGAGTAAAGACATTCAAAGAACCAACATTAACTGGTGTGTATTTTGTAGAAGCAGAATTAAAACGATAACCTCTTAGTTTTGGAATCTTCTTTATGATATCGCGCATTTGTGGACGGCGTTTGTTACCAGCACGAGCAGTCTGACCTTTGCCTCCACGACCAGAAGTCTTTCCACGTGTACCACCACGACCAACAAGTCGTGCTTTCTTATTTGGATGTTCTCTTTTAAGTGTATGTAATTGCATATATTTTATTATTTAACTACTTCTTTTGATTCCTCTTTTGCTTCTATTTTTGCTTCAACTTCTTGTTCTGCTATAAATGCTGAGATCTTTGGTAGTGATGCTTTGGCTTTCAATTGATAGAGAGTCTTGTAAGCAACACGAGCATTGTTCAATTTATTCTTACTACCTGAATGAAGCTTTGCTGTAATATTCTTTATCCCAGCTAATATTAGCATATCACGAACTGTACTTCCTGCAACTAATCCCTTACCTTTATTTGGCATCATTTCAAGTCTTGAACTTGAAAATTTTGAAGAAACTTCATGAGGGATAGATAGATCTTTTGTAGTCTTTATCTTAAACATATTCTTCTTTGCCTGACGGAGAGCTTTTGCGATAGCGATAGCTGTGTCTCCCCCCTTTCCTGTTCCAAGACCTATTGAACCTTTCTTATCTCCAATAGCAAGAGCAACAGCAAATGTCATACGACGACCTCCTGCGACAACACGAGTAACACGACGGATTGAGACCATCTTCTGATCAAATTCTGGTTTTGGTTTCTCAAAAAATGTTCGTGGCTTACGATCTCCTCCATCACGCTTGTTGTTTGGGTTTCCCTTATAACCTACACTAGGATTTGTCCCTTTGTAACCTCCTGTACTTGGACGAGGAGTTGTACTACTTGGTGTATTTTGCTTTGGTGTTATTGTATCCATATATTTATATTTATCTCGTGAATTTTATTATAAAATTAATTAAATTTTTACGAGATTAAAATTTAAGTCCGCCAGCACGTGCACTATCTGCAAGAGCTTTTATGCGACCTGTATATTTAAATCCATTACGATCAAAGACGCAAGTCTTGATTCCTTTCGCTATTGAAGCTTTTGCTACATTTAATCCAACAGTAACTCCACGCTCTGTCTTTGTACCTGTTTTTATATCCATATCTGAAGAAGAAACTAAAGTAGTACTTGTAGAATCATCTATCATTTGAGCATATATAAAATTATTTGATCGAAAAACTGAAAGACGAGGACACACTGCAGATCCTGAAATCTTTGTACGAATCTTTTTCTTTAATCTTAATCTTTTTTCTAATTTCTTGTTCATAATTTTGTTTTTAATTAGTAATTAGTAATTTATAATTAGTAATTATTTTATGCTGCCTTCTTACCTTGCTTACGACGAATAACTTCATCAGAATAACGAAAACCTTTACCCTTGTATGGTTCTGGTTTTTTCATTGTTCTGACAGATGCTGTAAATGATCCAACAAGTTCTTTATCTATACCCGCAACTGTAATATTGTTCTTTTCAGCTGTAACTGTCAAACCTTCTGGAATCTCAATTTTAACAGGGTGTGAGAATCCAAGAGCAAGATTTAGTAACTTTCCTGCAACTTCTGATTTAAAACCAACTCCTTCTAGAATAAGCTTCTTTGTATAACCTTCGTTTACTCCGATAACCATGTTCTTTACATGGGAAGCATATGTTCCCCAAAGTGAGTTAAGAGTTCTATCTCCTGTCTTATTTGGAGTAAAAGTAATTTCATTTCCTGTGATTGTAATAGTGATCTCACCAGGGAAATTTCGAGTTAATGATCCTTTTGGACCTTTAACAGAAAAAGTAGAACCAGAAAGCTTTACTTCTGTACCTGCGGGAACTATAACTGTTTGTTTTCCAATACGTGACATATAATTTATTATTACCAAATTTTAAACAATACTTCTCCTCCGACCATTTCTTTTCGTGCTTGTTTGTCAGTTAAAATACCCTTTGGTGTTGTGAAAACTGTCATCCCAAATCCATTCCTAGTAGGTCTGATTTCTTTTACACCTTTATATACACGGCGTGATGATTTT
This sequence comes from Minisyncoccia bacterium, assembly GCA_038323465.1. GTDB lineage: Bacteria > Patescibacteriota > Minisyncoccia > Phycocordibacterales > UBA9973 > UBA8515. The sequence continues at coordinate 11,784 of JBBQGX010000016.1, forward strand.
GAAACACGTTCTACTCCAGTTACTTTTGGAGCACCATCTACATAAGCTACTCCTAGCTCAAGTGTAGGAAAACCCTTCTTCATTTTCTTTGAGACAGAAGATAGGTAACCTTCTTTGACTAAACAATCTGCAATTGCGTGCTTTATTTTGGAATATGGAACAACAACGAATTCGTGCTCTGCACGACCGGCATTTTTTAACATATTCATCATGTTTGCTATTTGATCCATATTTAAAAATTACTGATTACTAATTACCGATTACTAATTTGATTGATTACCAAGAAGATTTACGAACTCCAGGAAGCATACCTTCATTTGCTAGCTCACGGAAGCAAATACGACATAGACCGAAGTCTCTCATATAAGCATGCCCACGTGAACAACGAAAACAACGATTTGTTTCTCGTGTACTAAATTTTGACTTTTTTAAATGTCTGACTGTTACTGATGTTTTTGCCATATATAAAAATATTCATTCTTAATCTAGCGATATTCTGTGTATTTTCTTAAAACCTTATAAAAGATCTTAAGGAGAAACACAGATCAACTAAATACCGAACTTCCCCTATACTAGCAGATAAGGGTTTTGCTGTCAAATAAAAATGGTTGGTTGTCTATTTTTGGGGTAAAAATTTAGCGCTTGGGTGTTTATACAACAACCTAAGCGCTAAAGTTTATTAATGTTTACCAAACTTCTTGAATCGCAAACAATAACTGCTCTAAGGTTTTCTTTGAATATTTCCCTTTTTCATTAATACACAGGAAATAGCCATTGTTACCAGATTTTGAAACAAAATGGATTCTATCAATAACCCCAAAAGCGCCAATGAATACTGTGTCATTTAATGCAGTAAATACACCTTCATCAAATCGATAATATTCCTTGCCTTTAACATCAATAGACACTCCTGATTCCGCAATCGAATCCAGGCTCAGATTTATTTGCTCTACAAGAGCCTTCAATCTGTGGGGAGTTTTGTTTCTGTTTTTAGCAGAAACAAAAGAAGAACACAGCAACAGCAACATTCCGACAATCAGCACCTTTCTCATATCTTTACGTTTTAGTTTATATACATGATTCCATTTTATAAAGTTTTTGTCAAAGATATACCTCAATCAAAAATACCCCCTTTCGGGAGTATTTTTTGTATTTAAATTAATCTCTTTTAAACAAAACACCAATTAGTTCAAAGAATTCAGTATTTTTAGACTTGACAATGATATAGCAATTTTGCTATATTTAGCTTAAGAGAAATTTTAGATATGATACAATATATTTATGGAATATAAATATGAAACAGTTTTTATGGAAGAAATCGAACTTTTTCGTGAAAGTTTACCAGAATCTGATAAATTTAAAATCATTTCTTCCATATCTGCTTTAACATATGGAAAATATAAATCTATTTTAGTAAAAACGCTGAGATCTCCCATAAAAGAATTAGTCATAAAGCAATATAGATTTATATTTTTTATAGATAAAAATAAAATTTACTTTATTGGTGCATTTATAAAAAAGAGCAATAAAACACCAACAAAAGAAATTGAAAAAGCTCAAAAAATTTATCAGAGAATATTAGAAATTAATAAAAAGATATCATGAAAAAACAATTAAAAGATAAAGCAATAAATATAGCAGGATATAAATTCTATAAATTTGAAGATATCCTAAAAGAAGAATTAAAATCTGAATCTTTTAGACAAGCTTACAATGAGGAACTTGCTCGTTTAGATATCACGAAACAGATAAAAACACTCAGAGCTAAAAAGAAACTAACCCAAAAAGAACTTGCTAAAAAGGCCAACATGCCCCAGTCAGTCATCGCGAGACTTGAAAGCGGTGAGCACAGCATCTCCCTCGGCACTCTCAGCCGTATCGCCCACGCTGTCGGTAAAAAGATCCAATTGGTGTAAGACAATAAAAATCCCCCCTGCAGGCTTCGCCTGCAGGGGGGATTCTTGAGTTTGTATTTGTATTTTCCTAGTCACTAGTCACTAGAACCTAGTAACTAACCTTTTATTTCTTAAATGGAACACCAATAAGTTCAAAGAATTCTGTCGCTTCAGCTTTGGACTTTGCAGTAGTAACTATAGTTACACCCATTCCAAATACATCTTTCAATTCTTCATCACCTGTCTCAGGGAAGATAGTATGTTCTTTGATACTCATTGTGAGATTACCAATAGCATCTACAATCTTTCTCTCGATACCACGAAAGTCCTTGGTACGAGGGATTGCAACGTTTATAAGCTTGTCGAGGAATCCATACATCTGTGCACCACGTAGAGTAACCATTACTCCAACTGGGTCACCGAGACGAATTTTAAATGATGCAATTGATTTCTTGGCACTTCGTGTTGCAGGCTTCTGTCCTGTTATTTTTGCTAAGCGATCCATAACAAATTTGTTACGGTCTTTATCACGCTTAAGTCCTGATCCTGTTCCAATTGAAACAACAACCTTGGAAAGACGTGGAGCCGCCATGACATTCTTGTAGCCATACTTTGCCTTTAGTGTACTATATGCTTTTTTTTCTTTTTGTTTTACTGTTTCCATATAATTTTATTAGTCTATTTTAGATACATTTGATACATGTATTGGCATAGCTATTTCTAGAATCTGACTTTGGTCTCCTTGTTTTCTAGATTTATGAGATTTCTTTCTCATATTTACACCTTCAACAACAACCTTAAATTCAGTTGGCATTGCTTTCAAAACTTTGCCTTTCTTTCCTTTGTTTGATCCAGCAATAACTATTACATTGTCTCCTTTCTTTATTTTCATGTTTTTTTAATTCTAATTAGTAATTTGTAATTAGTAATCGGTAATTAACTAAATAACTTCTTGGGCTAATGAAATAATTTTCTGATAACCTTTTTCTGCTAGTTCGCGTGGAATAGGACCGAATACGCGACCACCTTTTGGATCTTGTTTATCTTTTTCAAGAATAACAACAGCATTATCATCGAAACGAATATAAGAACCATCACGACGTCTGTAAGCCTTTACTGTACGAACAACGACTGCCTGACAAACATCCTTTTTCTTTACTCCCTTGCGAGGTTCAGCTATTTTAACCGAGATAATGACTTTGTCACCAATACCTGCATAACGACGCTTGGATGATCCGAGTACTTTGAAAACCTTTCCAACCTTACCGCCGGCGTTGTCTGTTATATTTACTACTGTTCCATCTTGTATCATAAATTAGTGATTAGTGATGAGCGATAAGCGAACAGTGTTTTTTAATCCTACTATTCCCTTTTCGATACCCCTTTTATACTATCTTAAAATGTTTATCCTTTGATATTGGTTTGGTTTCCTCTATCTCGACCTTATCACCTACTTTCTTTTCATTGTTTTCATCGTGGGCTTTGTAATTCTTTGATCTCTTAATACGCTTGCCGTATTTCTTGTGCTCAACGAAGCGTGTTACTTCAACAACAACAGTTTTATCCATCTTGTCTGAAACAACAACTCCCTTTAGAACTTTATTTGATTTTTGTATTTTTGTTTCCATATAAAAATTATCTCTCTACTATACGAGTTGTTACTGGTAACTTTGTTCCAGCCTTACGAAGAGCTTCCTTCGCAATAACAGCTGTTACTCCATCTACTTCAAACAAAACTCGTCCTGGTCTAACATCTAAACAATAACCCTGAGGATCTCCTTTTCCTTTTCCCATTCCTACTTCTGCTGGCTTTGCTGTAAAAGGTCTGTCAGGGAAAATACGAATCCACATACGTCCAGTTTTACCGATAGTACGGGATACAACCTTACGAGCTGATTCTATCTGATTTGCACGAACACGTCCACCTGCTGTAGCCTTAAGTCCAAATGAACCAAAAGCAACAGTAATACCACGAGTATCTGGAGTTACTTTCGTCATATCAGTTCTACCTGTCTGCCATTTTCTAAATTTTACTTTCTTTGGTGTTAACATAAAATTATATTATTTATTATTTCTATTCGTAGGTCCATTCTCAGCGGAAAAAACTTCTCCACGGTAAATCCAAACCTTAATACCAATATCTCCATAACTCATATGAGCTTTCTCACGAGCAAAGTCGACATCAGCACGGAAAGTCTGCAATGGAATAGAACCACGCTTTATCTGTTCACTTCGGGCGATTTCTGCACCTCCAAGTCTTCCTCCTAGATAAATACGAGCTCCTTTTACTCCACGAGCTGCCATAACTTTTTCAATTGTTTGTTTCATAACACGACGGAAAGGAAGACGCTTCTCAAGACCTTCCGCAATCATACATCCTATTATAGCGGCATCTGCATCTGGATTTCCAACTTCTACGATATCTAGTTTAAAATCTTCAGGGATAAGAACTTTGTTCTTTTTCATAATAGCAACTACATCTGCTTTAAGCTTTGCGGCACCTTCACCAGAACGGCCGATTATCATACCAGGACGTGATGTGTGTATCATAACTTTAGTTGCTTTTGCGCTGCGATCGATTTCTATTCGAGAAACGTAAAAACCGCGTAATTTTTTCATTAAAAATTCACGAATAATAACATCACTCTTGAGTAAATCTTTGTATTTTTTATCAGCAAACCAATGTGATTTCCAATCACGGAGTGTTACTAATCTATGTGCGTATGGATGAACAACTTTTGACATAAATAATTGTTATTAGGCTTTAGGCTCTGCCTTTTTAGTTGATTTCGACTTGATAACTTCAGCTTTTACTACTTCAACTGCTTTTTTTGTGTTTTTTGTCTTTTTTTCAGCAACTTTCTCAATAAGGGTAAGAGTAACATGACTTGTACGCTTGTTGATACGAGAAGCTGAACCACGTGCTCGTGGCATACTACGCTTTAG
>JBBQGX010000017.1:0-16138 GCA_038323465.1 Minisyncoccia bacterium
TACTGTACTTTATAATGATAATTTCTCCAATTTCTTTAGTAAGCAAGAAATAATTCTATCTCAAATACCTGCGGGAGAAAGTAGAACTTTTGACCTGATTGTGAATTTTGATGAAAGTGCTGGGAATATATACCAAAACAGCCAAATGAAATTTGGCATAAAAACTGGACTCGATGATGGAGATACTAGTACAGACACAACTGTAATCGGAGGTGGTGGTAGTAGTAGGGGTGGTAGTAGTAATAGTGGCTCTACGGTTCTTACTATATGGAATGAACAAGCAAATGACATAACAAATGTAAATAATTCGGGTAGTGCCACAATAACTTGGAATACAAACCTTCCAGCGACGAGTCAAGTTGTTTACGGACTAGCATCGGGAGGACCGTATAGTCTAAATCTTGCTTCACCTAATTTGGGTTATCAGTTTTCTAATATTGAAGATACGACAAATACTCTAAACCACTCGATGCTTTTGACAGGACTAATACCAGGACAAACTTACTTGTATCGTGTTATTTCTCATATTTCGCTACCTCCTACAGTAAGCTACGAGCACCAATTTACAGTACCTCTACTTGCACAAACAGATAACAATATCTTTACTGCCTTAAACAACCAAAATCCTAACCAAGGACAAGGTACAGTGCTAGGAGCAAGTACTGAGAATATTCCAGAAAATAATCCGGATGATAAGGGGAAGGTGGCAGGAGCATCAACCAACAACCTAGCAGCTTCAGTTGCTTCTAGTTTGCCCAATATAGTCTCTCCTTGTTATTTGATCGTTTTGTTAATTATTTTACTGCTTTATCTCATTTGGCGTTTATTCTTTAAAAAGAGATACAAAAAAATAGGAATGCTAAAAGAGGAGATAGTGAACAGATTTTATATTTTCTTTAGTTTTTCATCTTTCTTGGTAATAATTATATTACTTATTATAGGGTATCATTGTCCTATACCAATATTTATAATATTATTTATAGTTTTTAGCGGTTTCTTTGCTTTTAGGAAATTAAAAATTAAATAAAAAATACCCACACAGACTTCGTCTGCGTGGGTATTTTTGTTTACAGATAAGGGTTTTTTATGTATAATACTCTCATGATTAATTGGTTTAAAAAACATTTTATTCCGCATGAAGGGAACAGCTACCGTCCACATATTCTTCACAAGAAGAATATTCATAGTGTTATTTTATTTGTTATATTTTTAGAAATATTTGCTTTTTTAATCCCGACACTTACTCACATAAATAAGACAGGAGGTATGGCGGCTGTGCTACCTGCTATCTTAGGCAACCTTACAAATGAAGAAAGGCAAACACAGCACTTAAATACACTTACAGATAATCCTATCTTGGATAAAGCGGCTTTGATGAAAGCCGAAGATATGGCTCAAAAAGGATACTTTGCTCACACTAGTCCAGAAGGTCTGACTCCTTGGTACTGGCTAGGTAAAGTGGACTACAGTTACCAGTATGCAGGCGAGAACCTCGCTATTAATTTCACTGATTCTAAGGACGTCACGAACGCATGGATGGCTAGTCCTACACACAAATCAAATATTGTTAAGAGTAATTATACTGAAATGGGGACAGGCATCGCTATTGGCATGTATGAAGGAAAAAAGACAGTGTTTGTGGCTCAAGTCTATGCCAATCCTTTATCAAAAGATAATATTGAGCAAAAAAGAAAAATAACAAATATAGATAATCTATCAATCAATGAAACAAAAAATACTACAAAGCCTGAGGAGTCTACAGTTCTTGGAGCTGAAACAAAAATAGGGAACGAACCTGTATCTATTACAAACGAAATTACTGTTGAAAATGATGTTGATAATAAAATAAAAGAAAATAAGATTAATACTAATCCACAAGAAATACAACAAAAAGTAAATCCTACTTTTTGGCAGAAAGTAGTTGCTTCACCAAGAAATACTATGAATATAATTTTGTATACTGTGTTTGGATTTATTGTATTATCATTACTTGTATACATGATTATTAAAATTAAAAATCATCATGTTGATTTAATAACAAATGGATTAATTTTAATAATTATCATCATAGGGATCTTTCTTATTAATTATTATCTAAGTCATAATAAAATGACAATAAATCAATCTCTAGATTATTCCATCGAATCAACACAGGGTTGATTTTGAATCTAATAATATATATATATATATTATTTTTTATGATTATAAATTATACATATAATACCAATAGATAGTTATCCACAGGTATTTATTTGACAGTGAACGTTCGTTCACATATACTATATATGTAGTTAATTACTAATAATTATATATAATTTATATGACAAGACAACAATATTTAAAAATAATAGAAACGGAGATTCACAACGTAAATAAAAAGATTGATATTAAAATTCTAGAAGGGAGAGAATATAAAAGAGAAGCTCTTGAACACAAGCAACTTCTTCGTAAAATTCGCCAACACACACGCCGAAGTTTTTTTAATAATTTTTTTAGTTTTCTAAAAACTTCCACACTTCTATAATTTTGACTAAACTATTTTCTCAACTCTAATTACTTATCACTAATAAATATATGTATAATAATTATAAAACAAAACTCATAAATTTTTACAGTAGGGAGAAGCGTATGCCTACATACACAGAGATGATGAGTCTATTTGAATTCAAATCCAAAAATGCAGTAGCTCGACTTGTCGATAAATTCATAGAGGAAGGTATCGTAGTCAAAGATCATCTAGGTCGCCTTGTTGCAGATTCTTCTTTTAATTCTATTCCACTACTTGGATCAGTAAAGGCCGGTTTTCCTGCAGATGTATCTGAGGAATTACACGATACTATCAATATTGATGAATACTTAATCACCAAGAAAGAGAGTTCTTATATGCTCACTGTTGATGGTGACTCTATGATAGATGCACATATCGCAGATGGTGATATGGTCTTAGTTGAGAAGACAAATATAGCAAAAGATGGGAATATAGTTATAGCTGATGTTGACGGAGAGTTCACTATGAAATATTTTAGAAAGGTAGGGGATAAGGTGTGGCTCGAGCCTGCCAATAAAGATTTCAAACCAATTTATCCAGTTATGTATCTAAATATCACAGCAGTTGTAAAAGCTGTCATCCGAAAATATTAAACAACTATTTAATATGAAAAAAAGTGATTCCATAAAAATAAGTTTTATACCTAGTGATAAAATAGCCAGAGAAGCTATGAGAGGCCTTGCTTTACGCAAGAAATTTAAACGTGGAGGTACTATGGTAGGAGTAGCCAGAGCTCGTGATTTAAAGAACAGAAGGAATTTATCAGCTCGTACTATCACACGTATGTATTCATACTTTGCAAGACACTACGTAGATAAACAAGGAAAGAATTTTTATAATGAAGATAAACCTTCCAATGGAAAGATAGCATGGCTCCTATGGGGAGGAGATCCCGGAGCATCTTGGTCTTATGATATTTATAGAAAAAGAATACACAAAAATAAAACTAAATAATCTTTTTCAGAATTATAAACATTTAAATAAAAAATTATAATTCTGATATAATAAACCAATGACTCAAGAACAAGCGCTCAAAATAATGAAAACTGGGGTAAATATTTATCTGACTGGATGTGCCGGTTCTGGAAAAACATATCTCTTAAATCAATATATTGGATATTTACAAGACCATGATATAGCTGTCGCTGTTACAGCCTCTACTGGCATCGCAGCAACTCACATGAATGGTATGACTATTCATGGATGGTCTGGAATTGGGGTCAGAAATAAAATGGACGAGCATGATCTCGAACAACTAGAAGAGAAAAAATATCTCTGGACAAGGTTTGACAAAGCTCGTGTGCTCATCATAGATGAAGTCTCGATGCTCCATGGTTACCAACTCAATATGATAGAGAAAGTTTGTCGAAGATTTAAGAGAGTTGATAAACCATTTGGAGGCTTGCAAGTCATCCTCTCTGGTGATTTCTTTCAGCTTCCACCTGTAGATAAAGGAGGAAATATAACTACAGATACTAGTAACCAAGTATACGCGAGTGATGCATGGAAAATTCTTAACCCGGCTATTTGCTATCTCACAGAGCAACACCGTCAAGAAGATGAGATTTTGACTGAAATATTAAATACTATTAGAGACAATAATACCGATACAAAACATTATGAGTATTTAGAAAAAAGAATTAATGCAGAATTGTCTGGTAATAAAAAAGCGACAAAGCTCTATACTCACAATGTAAATGTTGATCATGAAAATTATACTGAACTTTCCCAATTAAGTGGTGAAGAAAAAACTTTTCAGATGACATCAAAAGGTAACGACGTAATCGTCGATATTTTAAAAAAAAGTTGTTTAGCTCACGAAGAACTCAGACTAAAGATAGGAGCGGAAATTATGTGCATAAAGAACAACTTTGAAGAGGGGTATGTAAATGGCTCACGTGGTAAAGTTATTAGTTTTGATATAGAAACAAACAATCCAATTGTTGAACTCTATAATGGCAAAAAAATCACCATGACTCCCATGCTCTGGGCCATAGAAGAAGACGGCAAAATCAAAGCTTCTATTACTCAATTGCCACTCCGCTTAGCTTGGGCTATTACTATCCACAAGAGTCAAGGGATGTCCCTAGATAATGCTGAAATAGACCTCAGAAGCACTTTTGCCTATGGAATGGGATATGTGGCTCTTTCTCGTGTTCGCACGCTCTCAGGCATTAGATTGGTAGGTTTTAGCCCTGAAGCTCTTCGAGTTGATCCAAGAGTTATTGAATTTGACCAAGAATTGAAAAATGAAAGTACTCAAAATGAACTTATGTGGAAAAAACTCAAAACTGGTGAGCAGTCAAAACTTGAAGAAGATTTTATTAGAAAAATGGGAGGAAAAATAGAAGTTGTAATTGGTAACAAAAAAAAGAAAATTGGAATAATAGACACCAAAGTCCCAACTATTTTAGTTACCAAAGAATTACTAGATAGTGGTAAAACAATAAAAGAAATTTCAAAAGAAAGAAATCTAACAGCAGGGACAATTACTCACCACGTAGAACAAATATTGAAAGAGTTTCCCGATACAATTATTTTACATATTAGACCATCACAGAAAAATATTGATATGATAAAAAAAGCCAATAAAAAATTAAAAGGGGAAGAAATAGGTAAGTTGAGTCCGATAAAAACTATTTTAGAAAAAGAAGGCATTGATTTATCTTTTGAAGAGATTAGGTTGGCTAAATTATTTATATAATCCTGCTTCACTCTGCATTCCTTTTTATTTTTTTAAAGTGATATAATAAAAAGATGAAATACACAAATAAAAACATCGTTATCGCTATTCTTATCATAATCATAGCTGGAGCTGTTATTTGGAGCACAATATCAAAAAAAACTGAGGTAAAAGAAAAGGCAACAGTAGTAACTGTCTCTGAGAAAGTGAAAATTGAACCTATAGATATGTGCTATGAGAGATTTGAAAAAACAGCTAGGGGGTTTTATGATAAAGCATTGATAAAAATGCAAATTACAGGAGACAAAGTAATAGGGGAGTTTAGAGATATTCCCGCTGAAAAAGACAGTAAGGTTGGAAAATTTGAAGGAACAGTAGGTCCTCTCGATCAGAAAACTATGTCACGTCGGGCATCTTTATGGTGGGATTCTGAAGCAGAAGGAATGAGTGTAAAAGAAGAACTAATAATTGATTTTGGAGATGGTAGTGCGGTTGCAGGGTATGGTGAAATGATAGAAAAAGAAACGAATGTTTATGTTTATAAAGACAATACAAAACTTACTTTCAGTAAATCTATGAGTCAAATTGATTGTGGAACACTCGATGAGAAAATAAATGTGGAAAAATACATAAGAGATAATATTGCAACTATTGTGAAGGAAAAAGCTGTTCTCGGTGGCTCTTGGTATGTCGTATCAGTTTTTATTAATCCATCAGGCAAAAAAGTGGATGTAACCTATGAGGATGGTCATATTCAGAATAAAGCCCAATTTACATATACTTATATAAAAGGTACAGGAACCATTGACATATCAGTTAAAAAGTAGTATAATATAAGTGTTATCAGTAAGGAGATAAAAATTTATGGAACCAAATGCAATAGACTCTTTATTATATTCTAGAAATACATCTCATAAAGAAGAACACGCAGATAGATATATTGATCATTATCTTGAACAATATAGAATATATCTGCATATTTTTAATGCTTCAAACGACAGAAGAAACAAATATAATGAATTTTTCCTCGGTCTAAATACAGCTATTATCGGAGTTATTGGATATTTAGAAACAAAAGGTGGTGCGATAGAGGGCTCTGCAATATTTTTCTTTGCTCCTTTTGTTGGTATAGCAATATGTTATAGTTGGTATCGTATAATAGAATCATATAGAAATATCAACCGAGCTAAATTTAAAGTAATACACAACATTGAGCGTAAATTACCTATAGCACTTTTTGAAACTGAATGGGAATTACTTGAAAAAGGTAAAAATAGTAAAAAATATTATCCACTTTCTCTAATTGAGAAGAAAATTCCACTTATATTTATTTTACTATATTTGGCTATATTTATAACAAATATACCAACCGAAACTACTTTTAATTTATTTAAATAAGAAATTATTTACAAACAAAAACTCTTTAGGCAAGGTCTAAAGAGTTTTTGTTATAAATCTATAGCTTTCAAAAGAACATCTATTCCTGTATATTTCTCTGCTGAGTATAGGATGATAGAGTGTTTGCCGACTATTTTTTCGGTAGATTTAACAACTTTTGTCTTTTCGTTTTGATTTACCTTGTCCATCTTGTTTATAATTATGAAAACATTTTTACCATGTTCTTCTAAACTCTCAAACATATCAATATCACTATCTGTCATACCAACACGTGCATCGATAATTAGAAATATCTTATCTTGAACTCTATTGTATTCAAAAAAATACCAATTGATTCTCTCTGTAATTAATTCTCTTTGGTCATGTGAGCCACGAGCATAACCATAACCGGGGAGATCAACAAGATAAAAAGAGTTATTGATTAAAAATAGATTTATCTCCTGAGTGCGACCTGCGGTCGCACTCGACCGCGCAAGTTTCTTATTATTGCAAAGCGAGTTTATAACACTAGATTTACCGACATTTGAACGACCAATAAAGGCTACTTGGGGTAGGTTATCACTGACCATATTTTCTTCATTTGTGACACCTCTTGTAAATACTGCTGATTTAATCTTCATTGTAAAAAAAGTATAACATAAAAATATATAAATAGTTCATAAAATCTAAACACTAATCCCTGTATTTATCTATCTTTTATGTTCTCTCCAATCATAGTCTTCCTCTTCATCATCAATTTTACTGATAATAGGTGAGCCACAATTTTGACATATGTCATCATAAGAACGTAGTCCACACCGAGGACAGTGTGGGTCTTTACTGATAGTTTCTTCTTCTTTAGTTTCTTCATTTTCCATTCTTTTATTATATAACAAAATATAGTATAATATCAACATTATGGAAACAAAAACAAAAATAGTGGCCACTATTGGTCCATCTTGTAAAGATAAAGATACAATAACAAAATTAATTAAGCACAGCCTTAATATGGCTAGATTAAATTTCTCTTGGGACACACATGAAGGCCATAAAATAGTTATAAGTAATATAAGAGAAGCTTCAAAAGAATGTAATATAAAGATAGATATTATTCAAGATTTATCTGGCCCTCGGGTTCAAGAAGAGAGTGAACACCATTTTGGAGGGCAAAATGATACAAAAGCAATAACATTAAAAGATATAGAAGATTTGAAGTTTGGAATAGAACAAAAAGTAGATTATATAGCACTTTCTTTTGTTGGAAATGCCGATGATATTATTGAGTTAAGAAATTTAATTAAAGAAAATGGAGGAGATCAAAAAATTATTGCCAAAATTGAACGTAAAGTTGCTTACGAAAAATTAGATGAAATTATCGAGGTTTCAGATGCCTTAATGATAGCTCGAGGAGATTTGGGAAATGAATTTCCATTAGAAGAAATTCCTTTTATTCAACACCAAATAATAGAAAAAGCAAATAAAAAAAGAAAAATGGTAATAGTGGCAACACAAATGATGACCTCAATGGTGAATAATCCTATACCAACGAGAGCTGAAGTTTCAGATGTCGCTTATGCCATAATAGATGGAGCTGATGCGGTTATGCTTTCAGAAGAATCAGCTACGGGAAAATATCCAGTAGAAACAGTAACAATGATGGAGAAAATTGCTAAAGCTGCAGAAAAACATATGAGGATAAAAGATATTACTATCGATTAATAATTACCAAAAAAATATGACAAAACAAATTTATATTACACGAAAAATCCCAGAAGCTGGATTAAAACTATTAGAAGAGAAGGGAATAAGTTATGATATGGGGACTGATGATTGCCCTCCATCAAAGAAAGAGGTCATTAAAAAATTAAAAAAGAAACCATACGATGGAGTTATTTCTTTTTTAACTGATAGTATTGATAATGAAATATTTGACGCTTGTCCAACAGCTAAAATATATGCCAATTTTTCCGTTGGTTATGATAATATAAATATAAACGAAGCGAAATCTAGAGGAATTGAGGCTTCCAATACTCCAGGAACTTCAAGTTTAGCTGTAGCTGAGCATACAGTAGCTCTAATGTTAGCTTTAACAACTAGAATTGTTGAAGGTGATAGATTTATGAAAAGTGGTAAGTATAATGGCTGGGATCCAAGTCTACTCGTCGGGACAGACATGAAAGATAAAGTCGTCGGATTGATTGGAGTAGGAGCGATTGGTGGAGAAGTTGCTAGAATTTTATCAAAAAGTTTTGGAGTAAAGATTATATACAGTGATATAATTGAAAATAAAACATTAGAGACAGAAACTGGCGCGGTTAAAAAAGATTTTGAAGAAATCATGAAAACTGCCGATATTATATCTCTACATTGTCCATTACTTCCAAGTACTACTCATCTAATCAATAAAGAAACTTTTGAAATGATGAAAAAAACTGCATTTTTAGTTAATACAGCCAGAGGTGCAGTTATCGATGAAAATGCTCTTGTTGAAGCTCTAAAAAATAAAGTAATCTGTGGAGCGGCCCTTGATGTTTTTGAGTTTGAACCAAAGCTAGCCAAAGGTTTAAATAAGTTAGAAAATGTAATTTTAACTCCACATATTGCTTCAGCTTGTGAGTCGGCTCGTAATATGATGGCTGAAATTGCCGTAAAAAATATTATTTCTGTTTTGGATGGTGGCAAGGCTATAAATAGTGTTATTAGATAATATTAGAAAATATTTCATTATTTTCTAATTTAATACTATAATACTAGTATTATCAAATTAAAATAAAAAAAATTAATTATGAAGAAATATATTAAATACATATCAATAATTTTCATAGGTATTTCTATGATATCATCTTTAGCTTACGCACAAGAAGTAAATACTAGATCAGATGACAAAAAACCGATTAATACATTGAGAGAAGAAGGGAAAAATATTATTAAACAAAATAAAGAATTTTTACAAAAAGATTTACAATTAAAGAGAGAAGAATTTAAGAAAAATCTTGACCAAAACAAAGAATCCATAAAAAATAATTTGGAACAGAATAAAGGAGAAATCCAGAGTCAAATTAGAATTAAGAGAGATGAATTTCAAAAAGGGCTCGAATTAAAAAAGGTAGAGATGAGAGATAAAATTACAGAAGCTCGAGAAAAATTTAAAACGGATCTAACCAGAATAAAAGACGAGAGGAAAAAAGAAAATGCAAGTAAAATTGCAGATAAAATACAAGAATTAAATACAAAAGCTGTAAACAATTTAACTGAATTAACAAATAAAATTGAAGAAGCACTTGGAAAAATTGAAATAAAAGCAACAGAAAGAGAGGCAAAAGGTATCGATGTTAAAACAACACGTGAATCTATAGCGAAAGCAAAAATTGCAATCGCTGATGCGAAGACAGCAATAAATACTCAGGCAAGTAAAGTTTATTTTGCTTCAATAACAACAGAAGTTAAACTTCAGGTTGATATGAGGAATTTAAAAGAGAGCCTAAATACAGATATAAAAGCCTTAAGAATAAGAGTTCAAACTGCCCACAAGTCAGTTAAGGATGCTGTAGCTACACTATCAACAGCTCCTAAAATAGAGAAAACAATAATCCAACCAAAGACAGTAGACACAACAAACAAGGTCGAAGTAAAAAGTATAACAACTACCAATAACTAATATAAATATTTATGATTAAGAGAATATTGTATGTAATTTTGGTTATCGTAATTATTGTTATTATTACGATCATGTGGAAACAACCCAAAAAAGAAGATCTTGTAATTACTAACCAAGATGGTAACACTACAACACAAGTAGAAGAAACTGCTGTTAAAGTTGATACTTCTACTTCAATTAATAATGAACTAGACAATATGAATATTAATTCTGGAATTGAAGTAGATCTTAATTCAATGAATAAAGATTTAGAAACTCTTTAAAATCTTCTTGACAAAATAGGGGATAGATGATACTATTATTAAATATTGAAAAACTCCTTGTGTGTATGAGTGTTTCAATTTTAATTTTGAAACACGCAAAAATATAATAATATGTATAATAGTAGAAATACAAAAGGCACTTCAAGTGCCCGTCACTCTTTTGGTGGAAAACCTGCGAGTGCAAATAAAAGAAGTTATTCTCGTCCCTCATTAGGAACAAAAACATCTTCATATAGCCCTAGAAATAATGCACCCGGGACAAGAACCTTTTCATCAAGTGGAAGAACTGGAGCCTCTAAGAGTCGTTTTGGAGGATCTAGCCGTGGTGACAGAAGTGGAGGCCCATCACGTGCTAGAAGTGGAGGAAATAGACGCAATAAATCATTTGAAAGAATCGATGTATCTAGATTTATAAGTAAATCTACTGTTGTAGAAAAAGAAGAAATATATCTTCCCATAAACACTTTTGCTGATTTTAAAATTGACGCTAAATTAAAACTAGCCATCGCAAACAAGAATTACATTTATCCAAGTCCTATTCAAGATAAATCAATCACTTATGCATTAGAAGGACGAGATATCCTAGGTATAGCAGATACTGGAACTGGTAAAACAGCCGCATTTTTAATACCTATTCTAAACAAAATAATCAAAAATGGTAGAGAAACAGCTATTATAATAGCTCCAACTCGTGAACTTGCTATTCAAATAGAAAAAGAATTTAATGACCTTGCTCGCGGAATGAGAATATTTGCTGTGGTATGTGTCGGAGGTGCTCCCATATCTTTTCAGATTAAAAGTCTAAGACGTGAATGCAATGTAGTTATTGGCACTCCTGGAAGACTGCTTGACCTTGTTAAGCGTGGAGAAATAGATTTATCTACAACTCGTAACGTAGTCCTTGATGAAGCAGACCGTATGCTTGATATGGGATTTGTAGATGATATAACATTCCTACTTGAAAAAACTCCTACAGAAAGACAAACATTTTTCTTTTCAGCCACACTACCAAAACCAATTGAAAAGCTTATAGAACGCTTTTCAAAAGACCCAGTCAAAGTTATGGTCAAGACTCGCGACACTTCAAAAAATGTTGAACAAGATGTCATCAGACTTGCACGTGGAGTTGATAAGATTGATGCACTCTGTGATCTACTTGATAAAAAAGATGAGTTCAAAAAGATTTTAATTTTTTCTGAAATGAAACACGCTGTTGAAAAACTTTCTGTTGAACTTATTAAACGTGGCTACAAAGCAGGAAGTATCCACGGTGACAAACGTCACAACGATCGCCAACGTACACTACTAAAGTTCAGAAATGATGAGATCAATATCATGGTTGCTACAGATGTTGCGGCACGAGGACTCGATATTCCAAATGTAACTCACGTCATAAATTATGAGATTCCACAAACTTATGATACTTATATCCACCGTATTGGACGAACTGGTCGTGCAAACCATAAAGGAGTAGCTTTAACATTTGTATAAAGATATCAAAAAAAACAACCAACGAGGCAAGACCTCGTGGGTTGTTTTGATATGTAAATATTATGATACAATTAGTAAATGGAGCCTTTAGCATCAAAAATCAGACCCCTAAACTTGGATGAATTTATAGGACAATGTCATCTAGTAGGTGAGGGTAAACCTCTTAAAATAGCCATAGAAAATAAGCATATTTTCTCGTTTATTCTCTGGGGACCACCGGGAGTAGGTAAAACTACTCTGGCTAAAATATATGCAAAAGCTATAAATGCTGATTATTATGAATTATCAGCTGTTTCTGCTGGTAAAGATGACATTCGAAAAATTGTGGATATAAGAGGGGAGAATAATGGCAGTTTACTCGGACCCAGAATCCTTTTTCTTGATGAGATACACAGGTTCAACAAAGCTCAGCAAGATTTTCTTTTACCTTATGTAGAAAGTGGCCGGTTGATACTAATCGGTGCAACAACAGAAAATCCTAGCTTTGAAGTTATTCCAGCTCTACTCTCACGTTGTAGAGTTTTTGTTCTTGAAGAATTTTCTGATGATGATATGAGAAAAATAATCAAGAGAACTGGAAGTAAAATAAAAAAGGATGCGACAGATTGGATTATCTCTATGTCAGGTGGTGATGCAAGACAAGCCATAGCGATGATAGAAAATACTATAAGTTTATACAAAGATATCACAATTGAAAATCTTAAAAATACACTCCAATCAAAATTCCTTCGCTATGATAAAAAAGCAGATGAACACTATAATACAATCAGTGCATTTATAAAAAGTATGCGTGCAAGTCAGCCTGATTCAGCATTGTACTATCTAGCTCGCATGCTCGAAGCAGGAGAAGATCCAAAATTCATCGCTAGACGTATGGTTATCTTTGCTAGTGAAGACATAGGCTTAGCTCTTCCAACAGCCTTAGTGGTCGCAAATGGTGTATTTAAGGCCGTGGAAGTCATAGGGATGCCAGAGTGTGGCATCAATCTCGCACATGGAGTTGTGTATCTTGCTCAAGCACCCAAAAATAGAGATTCTTATGATGCCTTTAGAAATGCTCAAGAAGATGTTGTGAAATACGGCAATCTACCTATACCTATGATTATAAGAAACGCCCCAACAAAGCTTATGAAAGAATTAGAGTATGGTAAAGGATATGAAAAATACACAAAGGAGAATCTAATGCCCGATAAGTTAAAAAACAAAAAATATCTAAAAGGGAAGTTGTAGGCTATTAATAATAGGTATTGCAAAAATTAATAATTAATAGTATATTTCTATCAATTATGTTCTTAGTTTAAACTTTTTTAAAAAAATGTGATTATGTCTTTTTTAAAATTAAGTAAAAAAAACTGCAATACCCCAGGGGTTAAATTGCGGAAAGCTCAAGAAAGAGAAGAAAGAAAAAATCAAAAAGAAAAAAAGAAAGATCGAATTTCTCTTCTAAAAAAAGTAGAGGAGGAAAAAAAAGCTGAAGCAAAAGCAAAAAGAAGAGAAGGAGCTTTAGCTGTTGCTTGATTATTTAAATGAAATTATGCCAGGGATATATATATATCCCTGGCATTTTTTATTATATTATACGGGATAGCATAACCAGACGTTAGTATTGTATAGAAAGCCATTTATCTTATCCAATACTAAAAACCAGAATGTCCGACATTCTAATACATGTCGGACATTCTGGTTATCTTTTGCGATGTTAGTATTGGAGATAAGCCAATTTATCCAATACTAACGTCGTAAAAGATATATTGTGCGACGTTAGTATCTAAAATAAACCCTACTATAAATAAGCCCTTTGGCTTCTTTTTTCTTACCCCCTATCATCGACTAGCTAGCTAAAGCAAGACAAGTATTGAATGCACGAATTTGATTATTGTATTGATTTATTTTTTCTTTCATATTTAAAATTAACTTATTGTAATCACTTACAAGAGTATTATATTTGTCTATTTGTGCTCCTGTCGTTAAACCTTCGTAGACTGCCCCACTATCTATCCTTTGGCGCCTATTAGCTAGGTCTTGCTCTGTATCTTTGATTTGTTTTTGTCCTAGATCGATAATGCCGTGGAGAATCCCATCGACAATAGGACAAGCACTTTTAGGTAATCCAAAGTGCTGTACAGACATCCAGACGTTTCTACCTTGATATGTACCTTTACCTACAGATACTCCTATCTCGGTATATCTATTGTTCAAGATATTGGCCCTATGACCTGGGCTTGCCATCCATGCATCAACGAGAGATTTATCGTCTTTAAAGTTACCTAGAGCCAAATTCTCCCCAATAATGATGTATTCATACCCGACTTGATTACCTAGATCTCCCACCCCTACACCACTTGGCGAAACGTGTTCAAAGTATCCTTTTACAAACATATCTTGTAATTTTTTCTCAGCTGAAAAATCTAATTTAGAATTTTCAGCAAGTGCGGAAAGACTACCATTTTCATTTCTATATTTATTTGTTATTTCTATGACACCATTAACTGTTAGATTTATATTCTTGGTATTATTTGTCAGAAAATTATCCGAGACAAGTAGAGCTCCAGGAGTAACGATGTTGACTTCTTTTTTAGTTATATTATTTGAAAAATTATTTTCATTTATACTATTGTTAACAGTATCTACTACTTTATTTTTGATGTCATTAATGTTTGAGATATTAGAATATTTAAACATCTCACTATTTAAAGATGAGACTGCTTTTGTATACAATAATTTGTAATCATATTTATCTTTAAAAATAAATATCAATGCGATAAATATAACTACAACAACAATTTGATTAAATATTTTCATCTTTAATATTATTTACAAGATTTTGCTAATGTATATCCCGACTTCTCTGCATCAGAACTTGAGGCAAACCAGACTTCGTTGGCAGGTGCGATCCTCTTGGCACCAGAGCATCCTCTACTATAATATAGTTTACCATTTTTTGATGCGACGTACATTTTTTCTTTCACATTTTGCAAATCGAGTTCTGTCTTCCCTTCTACATTTTTATTATTTGATTCTTGCGGAACAGAAATATAAAAATTCTTATCCGTGTGGGGCTCGCCTCTCTGGGTAAAGCTGGAAGGATTTTCATATTTCTGTGAAGCATTGTTTTGCACCATAGACAATCGTCCAAGCCCAAAAGATCCTAACCCTACCAAGACTATTACTAAAAGACACACTAAAGTAGTAATGTCAATATCTGATTTGCCCTTGATTTTATCTATAAAATGATTTATACTCATACCAGTTTAATTATAAATCATTTGTGGGTAGTTTGCCTATACCTCTCCATAGAAACTATCACTTTAAATCAATATGGCACATAGAAAAGCCGGAGGTTCGGCAAAAAACTTAAAAGATTCAAATCCAAAGTATTTAGGTACGAAGCTTTACGCTGGTGAAAAAGCCAAAGCAGGATCAATCATTATTCGCCAAAGAGGCACAAAAATCCTCCCAGGAAACAATGTAGGACTTGGTAAGGATCACACTTTGTTTGCTCTTAAACCAGGAACAATCAAGTTTGGTACAAAAAGAAAAGTTAATTTTGACAGAACATCTTCAGTTAAAAAAGTAGTTCACGTAATATAATAAACAATTAAAATAATCCCCAGATAGGGGCTAAGCCCCTATCTGGCTAATACACTTCATTTTGGTAACATCTTTCACAATAAACAATTTCAGGGCGTTCTGGAGCATATGATGTCTCAAATTCATTATTACACCCTTCGTGTATACATGAGCGGTGCCAGAGTTTAAATGGATTTATTTTCTTTAGTCTATTTGCATGTCTACAATGAAAACATTTTCTCATAAATTGATATTCCATATATTTAAAAATTAATTACTGTGTTGAAATATATTGATTCATAAACTTAAAAGAGAAAGGTTCAGCATATTTTTCCAAGATAGTTCTCTCATAACTATCTAATTTATCTAATCCCAATATAAAATTCTTTATGACTGACCATTCTTCTCTCCCAGCAGGTTTTATATCTTTAAAAGAAAGTATTGTGTTTACAATATTAAGAGCTCTAATTTTAGCATTATCTAGAGCTTCCTTTTTACCAGAATCATAAAACGAAAACATCCTTCCAATCTCAGGATATAAATTTGCC
>JBBQGX010000018.1:0-14587 GCA_038323465.1 Minisyncoccia bacterium
GATGCACGTACTGTAAAAGCACCATCGAGATATTTCTCAATAGTCTTTGCTTTTGATGGTGATTCTACAATTAATAATTTCATGTTGGTATAAGTATTACACGAAATCATATTTTTTTGCAAATATGATATAATATAATCGTGTTTTTATTAACTAATTTTGAAAAATGAAACTAATTGAAAAATTGAAAAGAATTATCAAGAATAAAAAATTTATTGCTTGGTTTGTTTTAGTAGTTATTGGTTCTAGTATATTTGTTTATGATTTAAAAAATCATAAAAATTTTACCATAGATAATACTTTACCAGATACATTGGTGGTGGATTCTAAATATAATGTAAAAAAAATAAACCCTCTTGAATTTAAAAGATCTTTTAATCCACATATATCTGGAGACAATGTTTTATATGAGGTAAATGATGACCCCTTGCACTCAGAAAGTACTTTTGTTTTATATAATACTATTACCCAAAAAACTAAAATGACAAAACTTGATAGCTCTTACCGTGATATTAATTTATCGGGCAATTATGCAGTTCTTTCAAAATTAGAAGACCCTCATTCGGATACTTATTTTATATATTTATATGATGTAAAAAAAGATACAATAATTAAAATCGGTGATACTCGTACTTCATCAGAAGTTCTTATTTCTGATAACTATGTTTATTGGATGGGCAATAAACAAGAAGAGATTTTGAAAAGATATAATATTAATACTAAACAAATCAGTAATTTTAATGTTCCTTATCGATGGAATGATATTAATGGGAATAAGATAGTTTATTTAGAAGGACTTGAACACGAAGGTTGGTTCACTTCTGGAGATTTGAACAGGTTGGTTGTTTTGAATATTGATTCAAAAGAAAAAATAAATCTTCCAGAAGATAAATTTATGAAAACTTACATAAGACTGTCAGACCAATATGTTACTTGGATTAATGATCCATGGAATGGGAATCCTCAAATTAAATATTATTCAATAGCTTCTGGGGAAGTAAAAAATGTATCTATGTCTCCTAAAATTAATATTTTTGATCTAAATATAGATGGGGGTGTTTTAGTATATTTATCAAAGGATAATACTAGTAATGAAAATTGTTTATATACATATGATATATTAAAAGAAAAAGAGAATAAAATTTTATGTGATGTTAACATTAATGGAATTAGTGATTCAATTAATGTTAATAAAAATATTATTTTTGATATTTCTCGCGAAGATGATTTTGAAAATCAATTATCAGATGTATTTTTAATAAAATTATAATTTTATGAAAAAAAAGAAAAAGATCATAATCACGTTTGTTGCTTTAACTATATTGTTTTTTGTTTATAGATTAATAGGTGGTACCTCCTTATTTTTTAAATGGGAACTAGATGCATTGTTGCACCCGGTTAAAGATCTTTCTTATGCTGCAATAGCCATGGATAATACAATGGCTAAATTAAACGAAAACTCAAATAGGGCGTCTGCTGACCTTATAAAGGCTCAAGACCCAGATATTAAATGGGGCAAATTTGTTTCTTTTGATAGTGAAGGTGGTTTATATGATATAAGCAGAGGAAACATAGAAAGTACGAGTTTTTCAGATAGATTTTTTGATGCTTATGATTTTGGGCGCCATCACTATGATTCCTATGATATTATTTCTCTTGCTGGGCATACTGGTTATAGTAATAAGGGAAAAAATATTTCCGCACATATTTTTTATCGCAATATTCGAGTTTATATAGAATTTAGTCGTGACAATATGGATAATATGAATGTTTTTTGGGCTGAGTTTGATAGACAATTGGAGCAAGCTATTAAAAATAAGGCCACTTTGATTAAAGCTAAGCTTGTAAATGCAAATATTATTCAATATGATTCAGAAACTGATTTATATAGAGGTTATTTAACTTTTGAAGATGAAAAAGATAGAAAAACTCATGATTATTATGTATGTATAAAAGATGATAGTAATAGAATGATTGATGTTTCAAATGTTTATGTGCTGCCATCAGATTATTATTTACAGAAAATTGGATCAAATGGAGCCGTAGAAACTAGTGATTGTAATAAACCATTACATTTTTTTAATTCTATTAATACAGCACTGTAGTTTTATTCTATAAAATAAGAAAAAATAATTTAAATTTAATATGAACAAAATATCAAGAATAATATGGATATCTGTAATTATTTTTACTGCTATAGTTTTTTCTATCTTTGTTAAAGATTTAAATAAAAAACAAATTTCAAATAAAATTTCTGTAGTAAATAATACTTCTGCAGGCTTTAAGTATAATCCTAATGGTCCTCGACCAAGTCCAATAGTTGATGAGGGAAACATGATTAATACTAGAGGGGAAGTGGTTGATAAATATGTAAAAGGAACTTTTAAAGTTATTGGAACAAACGAAACTTTTGAATATAGAGAAAAAATAAATTCTAATTATGAAAATCCAGTAGATAGTTGTATTAAATCAAATTGTAAAAAAGTATATTTTATTGACGAAACCTATATTGAAGTTGGACCAGCAAATACTTCTGCCGTATTTAATAATGCAGATAATCCAGCAATAGGGAAAGTTGTAAAAATTGAATTTTATTCAAAAGGAAAAAAGATTGCATCTTATTCAAACCCTCATGATATGAGTGATAGTGTAACTTATACAATTTTATATTCTCAAAATGGCAAACAAGGGCAAGTAATTACTTATTCTGAAGATCTTTGTATTGGAACAAAGGGTGGAGGACAATACTGTTTTGAACCTCATTATAAAATAGGAGCAGTAGCAATATTTCTCAATAAAGAAAATAAAAGCAGTTTAACATCTTCTAAAGAT
Source organism: Minisyncoccia bacterium (assembly GCA_038323465.1). Classification (GTDB taxonomy): domain Bacteria; phylum Patescibacteriota; class Minisyncoccia; order Phycocordibacterales; family UBA9973; genus UBA8515. The sequence goes on from JBBQGX010000018.1 coordinate 2,833, forward strand.
GATATTTTCTTTACAGGTAAAATTACAGAAGCAGAATTAATCAGTTATCAATATTCTATGATTCCAGATACAGGAGAAGTTTTCCCTATTATTACAAGATAATTAGATATTAAACTTATGAATAATAATAAATTGATGGGGCGTTTATATGATGGTTATAAAGAACCCTTTAAATTTTTTGGAAGATACCTTTCTTTTGGAGGTCAAAATAGTAATACTGCATGGAAAGTTTATCAGTTTACTTATTCTAAAAATAGAATTGATATAAAAACAAAACATAAGTTGTTGTATCCAGAATTTTCTTTTTTAAAGGGGGACATTGTATCAATTGAACCTTATAAAATTAAAACTACCAACAGTAAATATGCAATTATTATAAAACATAAAGTGAAATTTTATTATCCATATATGATATTTATGTTTTCAGGGAACAATACCCCCGAGTTGTTGATAGACAATATAATAGAATCAGGTTATTTCAATCAAGATATTTCTAGTCTCGATAAAAAAACAACAGATGAAATTAAAAAAATACAATCAGGTAGTTTAAAACCAACTAATTTTTTATGGTTTTATATATTAGTGATAATAATTTTTATAGTATTTTATTTTGTCTTTAATTGGCATTTTTTAGACAAAATTTTATTATCTTAATTTTTCCTAATCTCTCCCAATTCTTCTTTAATTAATTCTTTGATTTCCATTATTGAAAGGAGGATTTTATTTATATAAATTAGGATGATTGTCTATATCGATAAATAATACAATATCTTCACTTTGTAATTTGTAAACAGCTCTTAAATCACCAGTTATGTTTATACTCCTGCATTCAGCGTATTTACCGTGGAGAGCATGATTATTTAGAGTTGGATTATTTGAATCCTTGGAGAACAAGTTTAAACGGTCTTTAAATTGACTAAGCTCTTTTTGGCTTCGCTTCTTTAATTTTTTTTGAAAGAATTTATGAAATATTATATTCATATTATTGTTTTTCTAGCCATGCAATTGCTTCAGCTGCACCATGAAAAGCAGGGGAGATATTTAGTCCAGCATCATAATCTTTTTGAGCCCTCGCTACAATCTTTTCAAGAGAGGGAGTCATGGTGTAAGTTTTAGAAAAGAGAATTTCCTTCTTCTCCACAAATTGTTTTAGAGAAGCATTTACAATGAGACTGAGGTTTAGTCCCATATCACGAGCAAGCTTTTGAGCTTCCTCTTTAGTTTTTTTGTCTATTTTAAGGTTTAAAACCGTTTTGTTTAATACTTTTATATTCATAACCAAAGTATACACAACGGTTAGACTGAAGTCAACCCAGATAGAGCCTAAAGCTCTATCTGGGTTCTATTTTTAAATTTTTCTAATCTCCCCTAATTCTTCTTTAATTAATTCTTTGAGTTCCATTATAGAAAGGAGGGCGTTGGCTTCGCCGATGTTTATACCTAGTTCTCGGATGAGGTCATTGCGTTCCATAGGTTCGCGAAGTAAGTTTATTATTTTCATTTCATCTTTTCCACAATCGGCGTATTTCTCGGCGTCAGTTAATTCTTTCTTTTCTATGTTGAAACCTAGGGCTGTCAAAACATCCTCAGATGAAGTCACAGGAGTAGCTCCTTGTTTGATAAGCCAGTTGGTGCCGTTTGAATTTGATGAAAAAGCAGAGCCGGGGACAGCAAGTACATCACGATTATAATCAAGTGCAAGTCGGGCTGTTATCAAAGTGCCTGATTTCTCTTCGGCTTCTATTATTAATACTGCACGTGATATTCCAGCCATCAATCTGTTTCTTTGTGGAAAAGAATATAGAGTTGCGATAAATGATGGAATTTGTTCAGAGATGAGACACCCACCACTGTCTACTATCTCTTGTGCGAGTTTTACATTTACTCTTGGAAATAATACAGAATTGTCTAATCCTGACCCAGGAAAAGAAATAGTAGTGAGCCCTGTATTGAGTGCTGTTTTATGTGCAATGGTGTCTATCCCTATGGCTAGACCAGAAACAATTACTATAGGATAGCCTTTTAGTCCACTAATTAATTTCTCACAGATATCTTTACCATAAGAAGTGTATTTACGTGAACCAACGACTGCTAAATAAATCATATCATAAGGGGGAAGTTTCCCTCGTATATAAAGAGTTTTTGGTGGTTGAGGGATTTCAAGTAATGCTTTTGGATATTGTTCAGGTTTTAATTTATAGATGTCTTCCATTGGATTGGTTTTTGCTATTTGCTTTTAGCTTTTAGGAAATTAGCGCCCTAATAGCAAACACCAAAAAGCAAACAGCTGTATTTATTTATTCTATCATTTTTTCTTGTCTTGTGATAATTTTTGCGAAAAAGTATTTTACGGGGTATAATATAAGGATGTTAGATATTAAATTTATAAAAGAAAATAAGGATTTAGTTAAAATGGCAGTTGAAAAGAAACATCTTTCTTTTGATGTTGATTTACTTATTATTGCAGATGAAAAAAGGATAGCTTTACTGAATATTGTTGAAAGTCTACGTGGTGAGCAAAATAAAATGAATAATACTATTTCTGTAGAGAAAGATCCTGCCACCAGAATGCAAATGATAAATGAGATGCGTTTAGTTAAAGAAGATTTAATCAAAAAAGAAGAAGATCTAAAGCAAGTCATGATAGAATGGCAAGGCTTGATGCTTCAAGTCCCCAATATTCCTGATATGTCAGTTCCCGACGGAGAGAGCGATGAAGACAATCAAGAAATAAAAGCATGGGGAGAAAAAACATCTTTTTCATTTCCACCCAAAGATCATGTTGAACTAATGCTCAATCTTAAGATGGTAGATTTTGAAAGAGGGGTAAAAGTACATGGATTCCGTGGGTATTTTCTTATGGGGGATGGAGTTCGACTTTCAATGGCTATTTGGAACTACGCATTAGATTTTTTCTCAAATAGAGGTTTTACTCCCTTTCTTCCTCCTGTTATTGTTCATAGAGAAATATTTTTTGGTACAGGATATTTACCTCAAGGAGAAGAGGATCTCTATAAAACACAAGATGGAGATTTTCTAGCTGGTACTGCCGAGGTCCCGCTTATGGGATTCCACTTCGACGAGATTCTTAAACAAGATGAATTACCAAAAAAATATTTAGGTTTTTCACCATGTTATAGACGTGAAGCAGGAAGTCACTCTAAAGATGTAAAGGGTTTGATTCGAGTTCAAGAATTTTATAAACTTGAACAAGTGATTTTATGTGAAGCAAGTCACAGTGAGTCTGTAAAGTTTCATGAAGAATTACATAGAAACACAGAAGAATTTATAGAGTCTCTTGGTATTCCTTATCATACAGTTGTTAATTGTGGTGGAGATTTAGGTCAGGGTCAAGTTAAAAAATATGATATAGAGCTTTGGGTTCCAAAAGAAGAAAAATATCGTGAGATTGGTTCTACTTCATACTTTCATGATTTTCAAACTCGTCGTTCCAATATCCGTTACCGTGATGCTGATGGAAAAGCAAGATATGCTCATTCTCTAAATGCAACAGCGATACCGACTCCTCGTATTTTAGTTTCGCTTGTAGAAAATTTTCAACAAACAGATGGTAGTATAAAAATACCAGAAGTTCTCCAAAAATATCTAGGTAAAAGTATTATTTCTAAATAATAATAGTTATGAGAGATATTCCGACATCTTCTCGTATAATAGAAATTAAACACAATCGTCGAGCGAGACGATTGCGTTTAATTATATTATTTTTTATTTTATTTATTTCAATAATAGTGGCTCTTTCTCATTTTTCATCACATCCACGTATTGTAATAAATAAAATAATAGTTACAGGTAATAGTATAATAGACGCTGATGATGTTGAATCCCATGTTTCAAATGATTTAAATGGTAAATATATACACCTTTTTTCTCGTTCAAATTTTTTAATATATCCACATAATAAAATTTATAATAAATTGATTGCAGATTTTCCTAGAATTGAGAATCTCTTAATAAAAAGAGAAGGATTAAATACTCTACGTATTTTCATAAAAGAAAGAATTGGTTCATATTTATATTGTGGGATTACGATGCCAGAGAACAAAGAGGATGTGGGAGAAAATTGTTATTTTGTGAACAATGATGGATATATTTTTGATAGTGCACCTTATTTTTCTGGAGATGTTTATTTTAAATATTATACAAAAATAATTATTGATAGTACTGGTGATAGTACAAATCCTACAGGGCATCAAATGTTTTTACCTTCACGATTTCACGAATTAATGCGGTTTGTAGATGGAATTACTTCTCTTGGCTTTAGGCCGTCATATCTAATAGTTTCAAATAATGGACTATCTTCACTCTATCTTAAATCACAAGGGGTTAATCCAAATCCAAAAATTCTTTTTAAAGAAGATAACGATTTAGTTAATATTTTGGATAATTTTTCTATTGCTATGAGTAAAAAAGAATTTAGAGATGAAATTAATAGTAAATATGATATGCTCTCATATATAGATCTTAGGTTTAAAAATAAAGTTCTATATAAGTTTCAATAATGAAAAAATTCTGGGATAAATTACCAAAACCATTTTTTGTATTAGCACCGATGTCTGATGTCACCGATGTGGCATTTCGAAGTATTTTTGCAAAGTATGGTAAACCGGATGTGACTTGGACGGAGTTTGTCTCAGCCGACGGACTAGCAAGTAAAGGGAGAGAAATACTCAAATATGATTTACTTTATACTGAAAAAGAGAGACCAATAGTTGTCCAACTTTTCTCTTCAGATCCTATAAAAATGCGAGAGGCATCTAAGATGTGTGCTGATTTAGGTTTTGATGGTATTGATATCAATATGGGTTGTCCTGATAAATCTATAGAAAAGCAAGGTGCAGGAGCAGCCATGATGAAAGATATGGAAAAGGCCGGGAAGATAATCCAAGCTGTAAAAGATGGTATAGGAGATTCTAAAAATAAAAATGCGAAAAATATGTCCGTCTCAGTAAAAACTCGTATTGGATATAATAAAAATCAAATCAGCGAATGGATTCCATTTTTACTCGAGCAAGATATTGATGCACTTACTCTCCATGCTCGAACTCGAAAAGATATGTCCCTTGTTCCTGCCAGATGGGAACACGTAAAAGAAGTTGTTGAGATAAGAAATAAAATGGGAATAAAGACAAAGATAATAGGGAATGGTGATGTTAGAGATATGGAACATGGAAGGCAACTAGCTAAAGAAACTGGTTGTGACGGGATTATGATAGGGAGAGCAGTTTTCGGGAATCCGTTTCTGTTTCGTGTATTTCTCCCTCCCCTTGATAAGGGGAGGGTTGGGGAGGGGTCCCTTAAAAAGACCCCCTCTGCCTCTGGCATCTCCCCCTTATTAAGGGGGAGAGAAATTCCAACGGTAAAAACCAAATTAAAAGTTCTCGTAGAACACACCAAACTCTTTGAAAAACTTTTAGGTAAAGTGAAAAATTTCTCAATTATGAAAAAGCATTATAAGGCCTACGTGAATGGTTTTGATGGAGCCAAAGAACTCCGAGTAAAACTGATGGAAACCAAGAATGGAAAAGAAGTAGAAATTTTAATTAAAGAATTTTTAAAAAATAATAAATAAAAAAAATCCTACAAACTCAGCCATGGCTGAGTTTGTAGGATTTATATATTCTATATTGAAAAAGAATATGGTATGATGGTCGAATCATTAGGGATTAGTTTGCTAACCCTCAGTATTTTTTTTGGGAGAGGGTAAGGAAAGGAGATGCAGATTTACCTTTGAATCCGAACACAGTAAAAGTATGAAAAGTCAAGATTTGAAAAAGAAAAATATTCCGGATAAACCAGGGGTTTACTTATTTATAAAAGGGAAGGATATTCTATATATAGGTAAAGCTACCTCGCTCCGCATCCGAACAAGGAGTTATTTCAGTAAGGATTTGATCTCGAATCGTGGTCCCGCTGTCCTCGATATGGTTGTTCAGGCAGATGATATCAAGTGGCAGGAAACAGACAGCGTACTCGAGGCTTTGATTTTAGAATCCAATTTGATAAAGAAACATTTGCCAAAATACAATACAAAAGAGAAAGACAATAAGAGTTTTAATTATGTTTGTATTACAAATGAGGAGATACCAAAAGTTTTGACAATTCGTGGTAGAAATTTAGAGAAGTTTTATGTCACTTCGCAGAAACATCAAAATTTTTCCCGCTTTACCCCAAAGGGGCCCTACACGGATAAAAATTTTAATGTTTCTGCTTCGTTTGAATCTATCTATGGTCCTTTCCCAAATGGATTACAATTGCGTACAGCGATGAAAATAATTCGTCGGATTTTCCCTTATATAGATGATCAGTCTTCAAAAAAGAATAACGAAGTTTTTTACAAACAATTAAAACTTACACCAGATAATATTTTACAATATAAAAATAATATTAAAAATCTCAAACTTTTTTTTGAAGGGAAAAAGAAAAAGATAATTATAAATTTGAAAACTGATATGGCGGCATTTTCAAAATCAAAGGATTTTGAAAATGCCGCCCAAATCCGTGACCAAATATTTGCACTCAATCACATAAATGATGTTGCTCTTATTAAAGAAGACATATCTCAAAGTTATATATTCGGAAGTCCGACTTCCGAATATCGTATAGAAGCATACGACATAGCTCATATGGCAGGTAAAAATATGGTAGGGGTTATGGTTGTAGTAGAAGATGGTGAACCAATCAAAAATGAATATAAAAAGTTTATTATTAAGACCCAAACAGGAGCCAATGATACAGGAGCACTCGAAGAAGTTCTCTCTCGTCGTTTTCGTCATACAGAATGGGGATTACCCGATCTTGTTGTGGTAGATGGTAGTACTGCTCAGCTCAATGTAGCCAAGAGAGTTCTAGATAGATATCAATTTGAAATTCCAGTCGTGGGGGTTGTGAAGGATGATAAACATAAAGCAAAAGCAATAATAGGTGATGAGAATTTGATTAAGTTATATAAAAAATCAATTTTACTTGCAAACAGTGAATCTCATAGGTTTGCTATTACTTATCATAAACAAAAGAGAAATAAAAATTTTCTAAAATAATATTAATTTTTTATTTACCAACTCAACGCGATCGCGTAAAACCGGTAAATAAAAAAACAGTTTTTTAAAAACGAAGTAGAAAATAAATTTTTTATAAAAAGAAAACCGTACCACTTATGGGCACGGTTTAGTTAGGTCGACAGAGAAGTCTTAATTCTTAATCCTTTGATTAAAAAGACTTATCTGTCAATTTTATTTAAAATAACAATCATCTATTTTTCATATTACTCTCACCTATTTTATTTGTCAAATGTTCCATTAGAATGGTATTATATAAACATGATAAAAGTTGGAGTAATCAGAGGAGGAATAAGTGGAGAATATGAAGTCTCTTTAAAGACGGGGAGCAATGTTCTTTCTCATTTACGGAGTGATAAATTGAATGAAAAATATAAAGCCATTGATATCCTTATCAACAAGGATGGTACTTGGCATATCAACGGTAAACCAGTCGAGACAAAAGAAATCTTTGGATCGGTGGACGTCATTTTCAATGCCCTTCATGGAGATTTTGGGGAGGATGGCAAGGTTCAGCAGATGCTTGATGAATGGAAAATTCCTTATACTGGATCAGGATCATTTGCTTCAGCTGTTGGTTATAACAAAGTTCTTTCTAAGGAACAATTCAAAAATCTTGGTATTAAAACTCCAAACCATATAGTTATTCCAAAATATGAGCAGGAGTTAGATGGTGAAATAGAATCATATTCTATAAAAGTAGCTAAACAAATTCATGATAAACTTGTTCCTCCTTGGATAGTGAAGCCTCTCTCTGGTGGCTCGTCTGTAGGAATGAGGATGTGTAAAACATTCCCTGAACTTGTAGAAGCATTTATGATTGGTATAAATAAAGAAGTAGATGTTCTCGTGGAAGAGATGATCGAAGGTAAAGAAGCAACTGTCGGTGTTTTAAATAATTTCCGAAATAAAAAAGTCTATGTTCTTCCTCCGACTGAAATTCGTATTCCTAGAAGTAAAAGTTTTTTTGATTTTGAGGCAAAATACGAGGGTAAGTCTGAAGAGGTATGTCCAGGTAATTTTACAAATGAGGAAAAAGTAGAACTTATTCGGCTCGCTGAACTTATTCATACTGGATTAAATCTTGATCACTATTCTCGTAGTGATTTCATTATCCATCCTAAAAAGGGCATATATGCTCTCGAAGTAAATACTCTTCCAGGTCTAACCAATGAATCTTTAATCCCTAAGATGCTAAATTCTGTTGGTGCTACAGTTCCAGAATTCATTGATCATATTATCGAACTATCTTTAAATAGACATAAAAATTAATCGTTATATAATTATAAGATGAAAATTACAATTCTTGGCCATGGGGTTTTTGGTTCTGCAATATCAACACATCTAACTCGTTTAGGTCATGAAATAGAGATAGATGTGATTACTGATTCTAGACTTGTCTTTGTTTGTGTTCCTTCTTTTGCGGTAGTATCTGTTCTTGAAAATAATAAGGAGAGTATCAAAGATCAAAAAATAATAATTTGTTCCAAGGGTTTTAATGATGATGGGAGATTGCTGTCGGATGCTCTCAAAGAAGAATTTTTAGAAAAGAATATCTTCTTTTTATATGGACCTACGATTGCTGATGAGATCAAACGTGGCTTAATATCAGGTATAGTTCTAGCAGGTGGTGAAGGAAAAAAGGAAATAAAGAAACAAATTGAATCAGAGAATCTTATTGTTGAGCTCACAGATGATGTTGTCGGTGTTCAAGTTGGAGCGGCTTTAAAAAATGTCATTACTATTTTTGTTGGGATTGCTGAAGGAGCAGGTTATGGACAAAATACCCAAGCTTATATATTTACAAAAGGAATCCAGGAGACACAAAAGCTAGGGGTTGCGTTAGGTGCAAAGTCCGAAACCTTCATTGGTCTTTCATGTTTAGGAGATCTTACTTTACGTTCCCGTAATAGACTGCTAGGTATTGGTATTGGACAAGGACGGAGACTAGAGGATATTGTCGCTGAAATGAAATATACACAGGAGGGGATCGCGACTATTAAAAATTCTAAAATTATAAGTAAAAGAATTGGCCTCCCTTTACTTTTTGTGGATACTCTTTATTTAATTATTTACGAAGGATTATCTATTGAGGAAGGAATAAGAAAAATTATATAGCTTATTCTTTTTTATTCTCTCTAAAAATATCTCTAATAGCAATAGAGTATTTGACTCCTTTGCTCGTCAGATTATAAAGGATTGCTATCGTAAATAATAAAATAGCCAAACTATAACTAAAGAATGAAACGATGATAGCAATTATTGCGGCTCCGACAGGAAAGAGTATATGCATATTGGCGCGCTCATTTTCTGTTTTAGTAAATGGGATATTTTCTATTGTTTTTGATTCAATAACATAATTACGCATACGAAAGAGTGATGAGCCGATCAGTATGATATTTATAGCGAAAAAAATAATTGCTGTTTTCGAGTATATATATGTTCCAAGTAAGTGAGCTGAAAAAGGAACAAGAGCTACGAAGAATAGAAATATTCCATTTAAGTTGGAAAATTTTGTATCAATATTTTTTGCTAAAACTGAAGCTATTAAATGATGTGATCTCCAGTAAGTGAAAAGCAGAGAGAAACTTAAAAGATAACTTAGGAAAAGAGGATACATTCTTATGAGAGATTTGAATAAATTCATCTCATTGAAAATACCCGATTCAGGTACTCTTAATTCAAAAACTAAAAGAGTCATAACAATAGCAAAAAAACCATCTGATAATTGATCTAATCTTGATTGTTTCATATGAATTTATTATAGCATAAAATTTATTGTGCTATAATAAATTTATGTACATTATTTATGCATTACTTGGAGCAGTTGCTGCTTCTGCGGGGACAATTTTTGCTAAACTTGGTCTAAAGGGAGTAGACGCCAACCTACTAACAGCTATTAGAGGTATTATTATGGCTCTTATTGTTTCTATTGCAGCATTATCATTTGGTAAATTATCAGTTACAGCTTTGCACTCCTTATCTTCTAAACAATGGATTTTTGTAATTCTTTCAGGTCTTGGAGGAGCTTTGTCTTGGCTTTTTTTCTATCAAGCACTATCCGGTGGCCCAACTGTTGTTGTGACTGTCTTGGATAAACTTTCGATTGTTCTAACAGCAGTTTTGGCTACCGTGATTTTATCCGAAGGATTAACATTGCAAATGGGAATAGGACTTGGCTTTGTTGCTTTTGGCTCATTACTTGTAGCCATCCCTTGGGATAAAATTAAAGGATTTTTTATATAATAGATAAGACAGCATATTTTGTATACTGAGGTAGGTAGAAGATTGAAAGTTGTATAAATTTATGCCATACTAGAAACGTTTATTATTATTCACTGTATCTTTGTTTACAAGTATGTTATTCCGCCCTGTTAGCTCAGCTGGTAGAGCAGCTCCCTCTTAAGGAGATGGTCGGGGGTTCGATTCCCTCACGGGGCACATATTTTTGCGAAGCACAAAATTTGTGATTTTTAAACGTACCCAAATGTATGTTTAAAAAAGTCGAAAGACGGAGGCTGACGAGCCGAGTCGGGGTCGCGAGATTTTTCAACAGAAAAATACTTGTGACCGAAAGTGTACTCACGATTCCTTCATTTCTTACAATATGTTAAAATACATTCATGAATTTAGATAATGTAGATCTGTTAAAACAAGCTGAAAATTCGACAGCAAAGTTGAATCAATTGTTTAACGAAAAAGGTAAACCAGTTTTTTCTCGTTATCCGTTAATGTTCTCTATGCTTGTAATTGTAGGAGCAACCATGCTAAGTATCGGAGTTAAAGAATTGTTGCTTGAGATACCAATACTTTCTAATCAACCAGCTGTCATGTTATTAGCTGGAGTTTTGATTTTGATAGGAACTGGTACACTATTTAAAAAATTAAAAAATTAGTATAATAAATTATATGGAAAATTATAAAAATATGAACCTAGATGGGCAATTTAATATAAATTTTACTGAAAAAAGTGATGTTGAGAAAATACCAGAGCATACTTTAGAAGAGGAAAAAGAAAATATTTCTACAAAATATGATGAAGAAGAGATAAAAAAGAAAAAGAAAGAAAATAAAAGTATTTTAACAAAAGAAGAAATGGATGAATTATATTCAGATAATGATAACAGTGCGATATATGATAATTATTATAAAACAAATAAAAAAAACTTTGGTGGAATTCAACCTTTTGATCACTTAAAATAGCTATATTTTATTTGCTTTTTAGGGGTTAATAGTTAAATGTTAGTGATAGAACTAAAAAGCTTGACTTATATAGTTATTTGTATATAATAGATTCCACGGTCTGATGTTATGTCTGGCTGTTTTAATTTCTTTGAAATTTATATAGTTTGTATCATTAAGTTTATTAAGCCAACCAATAGCTAATCACTTTGGTTTGGTAGCAAGTAACTCGTATTTATATCAGGAGTATAAATAGTGAAGTAAACTCGAATGTACTTTTCGGATAAAAGTATATGGCGAGTCATAAACCAGTTTTGGAAGCAAAATATTTTTTGTTTTGTTCCGTTCTATTTTTAAAGTAGAGTTTGATCCTAGCTCAGGATGAACGCTGGCGGCGTGGATAAGGCATGCAAGTCGAACGGACTTTATTTTTCCAATGATGAGATTATATCAAGTCAAAGGTCGTTTAAAGTTAGTGGCGAACGAGGTAGTAATAC
>JBBQGX010000019.1:0-14563 GCA_038323465.1 Minisyncoccia bacterium
AACCATTTCCGCCGTAGATCAAAACAGATTTGTTTTTTTTAATATATGCCTCTAATTTTTCAAGGTATTCATTCTTTTTATTTTCCTTATAAATTTTAATTACTATCACCATTTCTGGTTTCCATTTTTGACTTGCCTTAAGTATTTCTTTCTCAGGAGTATTTACACCGAGGATTACAGGTTGATATCCATAAGATTTTAAAATGAGTGCTGATACTTGAAGAGGTGTTTCGTGCCATTCTCCTGAAATGCATGCGAGGATTACTTTTTTACTATTTTTAGGTTCAGGTATTAATTGATTCAATACAATTAATTGTTCCCTAACATGAAATGAGATTCTATGCTCATCATGAATTTCAATATTACCTAGAAACCACTCAGAACCAACATGCTTGAGTGCAGGGAATATAATTTTTTGAACTATATTGATAATGGGAGTATCGCGAAGGAACTCATTGGTAATAATTGCTTGGGCCTCCTTGTAATAGTTGATCAAAAGAAGGTTATAATATTCCTTCCAAAGCTCACCTGCATTAGTATATAGACGAGGTTTACGAAGAGTATAAGAATGTTTCTTATTATAATTATTTGCTTTTTTGAAAGCCATAAGATCTTCTTTGTAGATACGGCGATGTCCACCAGATGTTATAGATGCATTAAGCAATCCTTTATCCACCCATCTTTTAATAGTGGATTCATTTACATTTAACATTTGGGCAATTTGCTTTGGGGTGAAATGCACGTTTTGCATGTTTCTATATTAGCACATATAATAAAAATACTTAAGGTCGAAGTTAGGAAAATATTAAAAAGTAAATAATTAAAAAAATTATGGAAAATAATACAAAAAATATAGTAGAAGTAGCTATCGAAGCTGGAAGTTTTAAAACATTAGTAGCTGCAGTAGAAGCAGCTGGTTTGGTTGATACATTATCAAGTGAAGGACCTTTTACTGTCCTTGCTCCAACAGATGAGGCTTTTGCAAAATTACCACAAGGCACAGTTGAAGCTTTACTTTCCGATAAAGCCAAGTTAACTTCTGTCCTTACATATCATGTTTTGTCAGGTAATTTTTTATCATCTGATATCATAACACTTTCAGAAGCTACAACAGTACAAGGAAGCAACCTTAAAATCGATGCTTCAAATGGTGTAAGGATAAATAATGCAAATGTAACCGCTACAGACATAATAGCTTCAAACGGAGTTATACATGTCATTGATACAGTTCTTTTGCCAGAATAAAATAAAGGTTAAATATTATTAAGTTAAAAAAATAAAAATATATGAATAAATTAAATGGAATTGAATGGTTGGTATTAGTGTTAGTTATAGTTGGAGGATTAAATTGGGGATTGGTTGGATTACTAAACTTTGATTTGGTAGCTGCAATTTTTGGTAAAATGTCAGTTTTATCTAGAATTGTTTACACTCTAGTTGGTGTGTCAGCTGTATATCTTCTTGCGATAGTACCTAAGTTAAGCAAGAGATAATCAATCTAAATTAAAAAATCACTCTAAATGAGTGATTTTTTAATTTTGTTCTGAAAATTGGACAATACTCGACTAGAAATTAAAGGAAATATATTATCGGATTAGCCATATTTTTTTACTAGTTATAAAATCTAGATGCGATATAATTAATATGTATTTGCTTGAAATATTACTATAAATAAAAACTATCTTTATTAACATCTTCTAAAATTTGTAGTGCATGATTTGCTGGGTCAACATTTGGATAAGTCTTAACGATTACTCCTTTATTGATAAGATATGAAATACGTTTAGTTAAACCAAGTATTCCTAATGCATTGTACATTTTGATTACTTTTTTATCTGGGTCAGATAAAAGGGTGAAGGGTAGATTATATTTTGTTCGAAAACGCAAATGACTTTCGGGAGAATCGGCAGATACACCAAATACTGTGATGTCATTTTTTTTAAAATCATCATAAACTTCTGTGATAGCGCATGCTTCTTTTTTGCACCCAGGAGTATCATCTTTTGGATAAAAATAAAGAAGTACCAACCCATTAAAATAATCAGATAATTTATGTTCTTTTTTATCTTGATCAAGAAGAGTAAAATCTAAAGCTTTTGTATTTTGTTCTAACATATTGTTAATTATATCAAATATTCAAACTTCTACCTATTTCCAAAAAATAACCATTATTATAAAATCCAATTAAACAAATAACCTGTAAAAATAATATCTATCCCAACAATGCTTGCAAAAATTACAATGAGTTTGATTTTCATAACTTTCTTTAAAATCATAAATTCTGGAAGTGATAGAGCTGTTACTGCCATCATAAAGGAAAGTGTAGTCCCTATAGCTACCCCTTTTTCAGTTAAAGCACTAACTAGTGGTATAACTCTTGCAGCGTTTGAGTAGAGAGGAATACCCATAATAACAGCAAGAGGTACAGCATACCACTTATCTGATCCTGCATATTGAGCAAGGAAGTCTGCTGGGACATAGCCATGAATAAAAGCTCCAATATCAACATCAATGATAATATATAACCAAACTTTACCAACTATATCTTTTGCATAATCCTTGGCATAGGAGAATCTTTCAGGCCATTTTATTCTATAGAATATTGTACTGCCTGCTATTGAATTTTCATAAACAAAAGATTCTACTAAATTCTCAACTTTCATTTTACCTATTAGTATTCCTGAGAGAATAGCAATAACAAGTCCACTTACTATATAAATAAGTGCAATCTTCCAGCCGAACAATCCAAGAAGTAACACAAGAGCTACTTCATTTATCATTGGGGAAGTAATAAGGAAAGAAAATGTAGTTCCAAGTGGTACACCAGCCTGAACAAATCCTAAAAATAGTGGAACTGCTGAGCAAGAGCAGAATGGTGTGATAATACCAAGAAGTGAGGCTAAGATATTACCAAAATATTTATTCTTCATTGAGAGAATAGACCTTATCCTTTCTGGTGGCAGTAATGACCGAATAATAGAAACAGCAAATATAATAACTGAAAGTAAAATCAGAATTTTTATTGTTTCTTCATAAAGCTTCTTACACTTCATTTGAGCTCCGAACTTGGGATGATACTCCCGTTTTCTTATATTGTACTCAATTTGTTGAAAACGCAGTCCTCTTGGGAGTTCAGAAAAATATCATTAATTCTTAAAAAATCCTTCAAAAGATATTTCTTCTAAATTCTTTCTACCACTTGGTTTTTCTCGAGGTTTCAATTCCTCAGGCAAATCCTCAATGTTTCCAAGTTTACCAATTGCTATTATCATTTCAATAGTATAATCACTAGAAACTTCTAATTCTTTTTTTATTAAATCCCTATCTATACCTCCCATAGCGTGTGCAATTAAACCCATACTAATAGATTGTAGAGCAATATTTTCCCAAGCAGAACCAGCATCAAAAGAATGTGAATTTGAAAGCTCTCCATTATCCAAAGTATTTTTTGAAATAAGTAAAATTAAAGCAGATGCTTTTTTTGACCAAATTTGATTTGCTTCTAATACAAAAGACAAAATTTTATTAAAGTGAGAAGTACCTGCTATGCCATACACAAATCTCCAAGGTTGAGAGTTCATAGAGGATGGAGCCCAACGTCCTGCTTCTAATATAGTCATTAATTCTTCTTTATTAATTATATTTCCAGACATTGCTCTAGGTGAGTATCTTTTTAAAAATACGTCATCAATATTATATTTACTTATTCTTTCATTTATTTTTTTCATATTTCTATTGTACACCAAAAAACTTTATGCTCGAACTTCTACAAAGGTAGCAAAAAATCCCTGCTCGCAGTGCTTAAAGTATAGCTTTTACAGGCTCGCTTGGTAGGATGTTCGAAAAATAATTTCCCAATAAAATTAGATATTATTCTTCAGAATAACCTGGGAACCAGTCTTGTTTCAAATTATCATCTGGTACACCCATCTCTTTTAAAATTTTACCTAAGCTTTCTACCATGGGTTCAGGACCAGAAATATAGAATATAGACTTGTCGATATTAGCAACAAATTCTCTAATTTTCTGTTCATCAATCCTTTCTGGAGAGATAACATGATGTATCTTCAAGTTTGGATTACGTTTTGAGATGTCTTCAATCTCATCTTTGTATGGAACATTCTCATCTCTATTGGCATACAAAAGAGTTATATATGTAGACTGATTATTGTGATCTAATTCTTTAAGAATCGCTCGAAATGGTGTAATTCCAATTCCTCCAGCAATGAAAACATATTCGGCCTGTGGATCCTCGATAACAAAATCTCCATCCACGTCAGATATTTCAATATCATCGCCAATTTTCAAATCTTTCAATGATTTCTTAAAACTGCTACCTTTTTCTTTTGTAAATCTAGTTGTCAGCATTATAACGTCTTCAAATGGAGCCGATGCTACAGTAAACCAACGATCCGATCCACGATCGTCTGTCGGTTCGTGGTGCAAAATATAATGCAAAAATTGACCTGCTTTCCAAGTAAAGGGTTCGCTCATCTTGAAAAAGAAGGATTCTACATCTTTTGATTCGATCTTTCTTTTAATAAGAGATAGTTTCATATTTGTATTATACCACTTTAGGTTTTGGATAGACAAGTATACCTTTATGTACTTTCAAAAACGGAGTAATTCGGTGCTTCGATGTAGTTTTGAGAGACATAATATCAAATACTGTGAAGTGACGCTTAGTGAGAGCATCGGCTATAAGAGACCTATGACAACGCCAAGGAACTGCTTCAGCGCACATAATAGCAGTTATTTTCTTTCGAGTGATTTTTTCTAAAAAATTTAGACCCTTTTCAAATTCTGGAGTGCTCATATAGTCAGCAAATCCACGAAAGGATCGATTATTCCAACCAAGATTCTCAGATAGAGCAGTAGTGTGGCGAAGTCCGCCTAACTCTGCTATATGAATATAATCAATATCTTTTTTCTTTAAAGAAAACTGCAGAACACCCTCATTGAATTGAGGGTTGTGACGAGATTTTGGGATAGTTCGAACATCAACTATTTCTTGTACGCCGTGGGCTTTTAGGAATTCAATAAACTCTTCTATCTTGTGAGTGGAATGTCCAATAGTAAAAATGAGAGGTTTTTTCATTCCATTAATTATATCTTTTTTTCGAAATTCTACCTACTCACAAAAAATCATCTTGATTAACAAGATGATTTTGCTGACTCCGAATTTGGGATGATGCTCCCGTTTTGTTAAACTATATTCAGTTTCTTCAAAACGCAGTCCTCTTGAGGGTTTGACTGAGTATATTAACAAATAGATAGTAAATACTATTAGACTATTTATGTTGATATTTATGTTAAAATTAGTATATGAATAAACCAATGAAAATAAGTATTTTGGTCTTGCTATTTCTTATAGTTTTAGGGCTTATTTTTATTAGAAGACCTACACTACAAGAATCAACTATCGATATAACTACCCTTACTCTTTTTAAGGAAGGATTAAAAGGAGTAAATATACAGCTCGATGAGCTTGGCTATCATTCATTTTCCAGTGACGGTAAATACTTTCTCTTTACCGGTATTAAAAATAAAGACACAATACCAACAAAGGTATATCTTCTTAATCTTGTCACTGAGAAATTGAAACTCCTTCCAGGATTCATGTTTGGTGATTTTATCGATGATCATATAGTCTCTACAATAGACGGGAATGACTTGGTTCTTTATAACACAGAAAGTGGTAAAGAAAATAAAATTTCTACAAACAATGATCTATTATTTAGTGGTTTCCTTTCTATGGATGGATCACTCTATGTTATAAATTCTCTTACGGGAATAAAAGCATATAATCTTGAAACAAATACGATTGAGTCAGTTTCAAATAAGCAATATGACGGAGCATATGCTTGGTTTAGTGATAATAAAAGGATGCTCGGATTTAAACAAAATAATAATAAAGCATTCGAAGCAGGATATGAACGAGACCTCGGTATCTGGGATATAAAGACGAAAAATTTTACACCACTAAAAGTAAAAGGAATTGACTCAAATCTAATACGAAGTACTTTTTGGATTATTCCAGACAAGATAGCGAGAATTAATACCGGCTGGGATGATGGATCACATGACTATATTCTAAATATAGAAACATATGAAGTTAAAGATATAGGAGAAACTTCTGGTGCGCTTATGGGTGGTATGAAGCATGATATAAACCGTGGACTTTTTGCGGTTGTTAACAGCAATCAAACACTAGATAAACCAAGTGCTACTGTATACAAAGGGATGGAAAAAATATCATCATCAAACTTGCCGGAAAATTATATCCGCGAAAATATTCAGATTGTAAATGAAAACACACTTCTCTACATAAGAAAACATTTAGGTGAAGACTTTATTATTGATGAAAATGCATTTGTAAAGTTAGATGTAGGAAATGGCTCAGAAACAGTTCTTAAGATACTACCGCTTCAAGCATACGGCATTGTATCGCTATCCTCAGATTATAAAACCTGGGTTGTAACAGCAAAAAATCAATTCTTTACTGGAAAACTAGAATAATATAAATGAGAATAAAACTTATTTAATATATGATAATTTTTAATAATTGAATCTTTAAATTTTTTACGTTCGAACTTATACAAAAGTAGTAAAGAATCAGTCTGCATAATAATGTAAGCAATATGTATCTTTTAAATTATATTTAATGTATCATATTAAAAGAGGCCGATTATCTATTAATACTAATAATTAATATTCATTTATATGCTTACCACAATTGCGATCGTTTTGTTGGTTTTATGGTTAGTAGGTTTTCTGGGCTTTCACGTACTCGGTAGTTTTATACACATACTACTTGTTATAGCTGTTATCTTCTTTCTGATTCGTGTTATTAGAGGCGAAAATCCTTTAAAATAGATTTTCCTGTTCAAAAAAACCAGACCTTTTGTCTGGTTTTTATAATTTTTCTCTCATATTAGAATGAAATGGAAACTTTTTTGCTACAAATCTTCTTTTTTGTCCATTTTAGCAGCAGCTTCAGGAGTAGAAATAGTTTTACTCATAAGAAAAAACTTAATAATACCCATTGCAATAATCCAGTAAACTAACATAGTTAAAAGTGTACTCCACTCAATAGTACTTCCAATAACTTGTGTTTTTTTAAATACAGCAAGAAATGGAGCAGTGAAGATATAAGAAACACTATAAATAAAATTTGAAAAACCAGCACCAGGACTTGCCCCTAATAATTTCAAAATAAATCTAAACGCAAGTAGTATTTCTATTATTCCTAAAATATACCAAACAATTTGTGTTCCACGATAAAGTGGTTTTGTGCTTGATGATGTATATGATGAATCCATAAATTTTGTTAAATCATAATTAAATCTGATAAATTCGATCTCATTCTATTATACCTTATTTTTTAAAATCTTGCTCGCTTGGTACGATGAATTACGAACGATAGGGGAGGAGATGTTTCCTTTTGCTGAGGTTTCGTTATCTCAAACAGAGGAATTATTAAAGGTTTCCTAGTCTTTCTTTGTCTATAGGTGATAATTTATTATTATATTCTTCTGGTGCTTTGATTATCTTTTTTCTCATTTCTTTTATTTTTTCTGGGCTCCATTCATCAGGATAACCTAACCCTGTATATGGTTGATATACATAATCATTTCCTTCTATAAATATTGCTAGATTATAGTTTAAATGTTCAACACCAATAATAGTTGCTTTATTTGCGTGTGCGTTTTCGTGAGAAAGAGTATCATTAATTGTTTCATCATTTATTTCAAGTATTTCCATTAATAATTTAAACTCATAAAGATTATTAACAGTTATTGTTGCCTTTTTAATCAATTCTATAATTTCTTGATCCTCATTTTTATTTATAGATTTTAACTGTATTGTTTCTAAATCAGGAGCATTTTTTACTGCAATTGAAATTTTTTGTCTAATTTTTTCTTTTACCATTTCAATATTATTTTTTATTTCTGGTGATTTTTCCATTTATTAATTATACAATAGGTTCGAACTTCTACCTACCTCCAAAAAATAACCATTAATTTATATGGCTTAAAAAATTTGCTCGCTTGGAGTGATACTCTACGAACTATTAGATGGGAGGAATTATTCCCATATCCAACAGTATTTATAAAACAAATCAATCAATTACTATCAGTGGCGTAATTTTACCCCCTACCCCCTGACACTGTATAGTTCTTAGGTGGGACGAAGGATGTGTTTGAAGGATATTTATTTAAAAAAGATATTATAAAATGCTATAATACTTTTTATATGACAGAATACAAAGCTCATAATTTAGTGAATCTTGAAGGACCTGATTTGGAAAATGCAATCAAAAATGATTTTGGAATTTCGGTTACTGGAGCTGAAAAAGTGTTTAAAGGATGTAATAGCCAAGTATATAATGCAAAAATAGGAGAACAAGTTGTTTTTATATTAATAAATAAAGACCAAAGAGTTTTTGATGCCGAGGTTTTAGGATATAAAATTTTTAAAAAACAAGGTATACCTGTACCAGAAATAATTGCCTACAAGACAAATCCTTCTTCTATAGGCCAACCCACGATGATAATGTCATCTGCAAAAGGAATAGCGATGAATGAATCAGATTCCTCTACTGAGCAAAAAGATATTTTATATGAAAGACTTGGAGGATTGTTGGGGAAAATTAATGAGACAAAACTAGAAGGTTTCGGTAAATTAATTGTCAAAAATGAAAATCTTTGTGGAGAATTTAAAGATTGGAATAGTTATTGGGAATCTAATAAAAATCATTACATCAAAGGAATTACTTTTATGTTAGAAAATGGTTTTATTACGGAACAAGAAGCACAAAAAACAAAAGAAGTTTTTGAAGAAGTAAGCTCTATAAAAATAGAAGGATCTTCACTTTTACATAGAGATATGCATCAAGGTCATTTTTTTGTTAAAGGAAATGATATCACGGGTATTATTGATTTAGGAGAACTTATGGCTGGTGATCCTCGTCTTGATATTGCTGTTGCATTATTCTTTCTAAACGAAAGAGAACAATTATTCTTTAAAAAGGGATATGGAAAATTATCTGATGACCCTATGATAAACAAGTACTTATTAATCATTCTTATAGACAAGGTTGTACTTGAATTCAAGGTAAGACAAAATCCTGACCAAAAATTAATTGATAAATTTCATACTATATTAAAACTTATTTAGATATTTTTTCCCTTTCAGATATATCAAAAGTTCAAGCCCTATCCTAGTTAACAAAAAATCACCTTGATTTACAAGATGATTTTGCTGGCTCCGAACTTGGGACGATGTTCGAATGAATATAATTAGGAAGATTTAATTATTTTCTTTTTTACAGAATCAACAAATAGCCTAAAAGCTGGACGGTTTTCTTTGACATAAATAATTCTTACGCCGAGAAGATGACCTTTTGAACAAGATAAATCCTTCCTTAAAATAGATAGCTGTGGGTCAATAATACGATCAATATACATACGTCTTAAATTCCCAGAACCATCTTTTTAATAATTACAAATGTGTTCACCACATTTTTGGCAAGAAATTTTTAAAAAACGAGAATATCCTCCCCTCACTTTCTTATATCTATCATTTTTAAAATTATTTCTTCTCACAAAGAAATTATATCAAAGGTTCGAACTTCTACCTACCTCCTAAAAATAACCATTATGAAATATAACTAAAAATTTGCTCTCCCTGTTGGACGAGTTCAGAACTCTTAACTGGGTTAAAATTAAAAGTGATTTACAGATTTCTTGGATTTTTTCACGTTCCAGAATGCTTAAATGCTTGTATTTCATACTTCTATTATACAGAAGTGTTGCACTTACTTATTGAACTAACACGAACCTGGGAGGATGTTCGAATGAGTATATTAGAGAAGTAAATAAAAAAATCACTACCCATTACTTATGTAAGTAGATAGTGATTATGTCGTATTCGATAACAGGAATATTTTTAAGCGTTTTGTTTCCGTGCTCTTCTTTTTGTAAAGAAAGCATGGATATTTTCGGCTGTAAACTTTACCTGTTCTTCATGGTCAGTAATTTTATCGAAGTATCCCGATAATTTTACATCATTACCCCTCAGAGCAACTTTTATTGCCTCAAGGTCTTCCTGTTTTTCTTCAATAACTGCGAGTGCCCTTAACGGTAACTCATCTAATACAATTGCTGTTTGAATACTTGAACCTGTCATTAGTTTAATTTTAGTGAATGAATTTTTCTTTACATTACATTTTTCAACTTGTAAAGTCAATAGACCTGCCCCGTATGAAGTATTCTTTCATTCGGGGTTCGAATGAGTATTATAAAAGGTATTCTATTGTGATATAATTATACTATGGAAAATAACTTGGCATTCATTGATGGACAAAATCTATATCTTGGAACTAAACAAGATGGATGGAGTATTGACCTATCAAAATTTAAAATATATTTACAAGATAGATATAATATTAAAGAAGCATATTACTTTATCGGATATTTGCAAGAAGAAAATAATGAACTATATAAAGAAATTCAGAGAGCAGGGTTTATTGTAATTTTTAAAGATCATAATGAATATGCTATTTCTAAAAAGAAAGGGAATGTGGATACTGATATTGTTTTTGAGATGATGAAAAGTTTAATCGAGAATAAAGATTTTTGTAAAATGGTACTTGTCTCTGGTGATGGAGATTACAAGAAGACAGTTGATTATTTAATTACTAAAGATAAATTTGAGAGGATTTTATTTCCTAATGGCAATAAAGCTTCATCGTTATACAATAAACTTGATAATAAACTTAAACTATCAATTGATAGACAAACGGTGCGTCAGTTTATAGAAAAGAAATAGAAATGAAAAGGGGGCGTCACAAAAGTGAAGCCCCTTTTCGTATTGATGTATATCATTATATCATACTTCCAGCCGTATGCAAGCATTTTTGGTTCGAACTTCTACCTACCTCCAAAAAATAACCATTGTAATATATGGCTGAAAAATTGCTCCGAACATGGGAGGATGTTCGAATAAGTATAATTGAGGAAAATTGAAAGGCCACAGATATTTCTATCTGCGGCCTTAATAATAATTCCAAGGAGCTATCCCTTCAAAACATCAATCATAGAATAAACCTTCCCCATAGTACCCAATTCCATCTTTCCAGATAAGAATAGAATTGCATCAATAGTACCCAGAGCATAGATCTCTCTCCCATTTACATTGTGGATAAACTGAAAAAATACAGATCCATCTTCAGATTTTAACGTATAAGTATGCCATCCGTGACCTTTCAAATACTTCAATGGGATACCTTTTAATAATTGAAGGAAGCGATTTCTAATTTTCTTGATTTGCTCACCAAGAAAATGAATTCCCAATTTATTAAAATAAATTACCATGGCTTTTGCAGTACCACTCGTGTCAACTTTACTCTTTTGGTGACTTTCAGTAATTTCCAAGGTATACCCTTTAAATAAATCAGGAAAATTTGAAGAAGCATATTCGAACATTGCCTGAAATCCAACAATTTGTTTTGCCATATTTTGAGCAATGACAGCACAAGTGTTTGATCTTTCAATTACTGAAATTAAATCATCTCTGTTACCCCCAGTCGTTCCCATAACAAAAGGGATATTTAATTTGGTGTACAGTTCAGCGTTACGATTTACCGCTAATGGATGAGAGTAATCAATAATAATAAATTCCTGATGATAAGTATTCTTTAGTTCATTAAGATAGTACTCATGCTTATTAGGCTTAAACAGAAAGAACCTAAGGCCATCTATGTATATTGATGACTCTGATATTTCTGAACCTGTTAATGCTGTATCCATAACATTAAATCTACTATCCCTTAAAAGTTGAAGAACTGTTGTTGTTGCCATACTACCAGGCATACCAGCCATTACTACATTAATTTTTTCCATATCAATTTATATTTAAATGTGAATTTTTCTTTACATTAATCCTTTTTACATAAATTATCAATAGTCTGTAGGATATAGGCACCTCGGTAATATTTAGGTTCGAACTTCTACCTACCTACAAAAAATAACCATTGTAATATATGGCTGAAAAATTGCTCCGAACCTGGGAGAATGCTCCCGTTTTCTTAGATTGTATTCAATCTGTTGAAAACGCAGTCCTGTAAAGGGTTCGGAAAGAGTATTATAGTACAATATTAAAAGAACCAGCCACGACTAAATGTTGACATTAAGTAATAAATAGAATAATCTGAGTTAAAATAAGTCAAATAAAACTAAAAAAAATAAATACTATGGAACTAACAATTTTGGCTACTGATGTCATCTATTTAGAATATGATGAAGAAAAATGGCAATTATTTGTGGATTTCTTAATCCCTGAAATAGAAATGGATGGATTAATAGAAAAACCAACTGAACATGGAGAACCTATTGAAATTAAATCAAAAATTATTATTGATGAGATAATTTTACCAGGTACATTTTTTACAAATAATAATTGTTATGTAGAAACAACTATGAGCGAAGAGATATCAAACCAATTATCTTTATCAACTAGGGTTCTACTTGGATGTCTAGACAACCAAAGATATC
Organism: Minisyncoccia bacterium; assembly: GCA_038323465.1. Classification (GTDB taxonomy): domain Bacteria; phylum Patescibacteriota; class Minisyncoccia; order Phycocordibacterales; family UBA9973; genus UBA8515. Next base: position 12,558 of record JBBQGX010000019.1, read on the forward strand.
TATTACGTGGATTTATGTTGCTAAACGACGGGAAAGTTAAAAGACCTATATTTATTGTCTTATGGAAACATATAGAAATAGCTGTATATACTTTTGAACCTGTTGATTTTAATTTTACTGGATTAAATTAAAAACCAGTACATTGTTTAATAAATAAGCCTATAAAGATTTATCTTTATAGGCTTATTCTTTTATTTGACATACATCCATATAAAGAGTAGTTTTAAGGTAAATATAATCTTTGATATTAACTAAAAACTACATTATGAAAGAGCAACAAAAGAAGATTTTTGTTTTGGACACTAATGTCATTTTACATGACAGTAAGTCCCTCTCATCTTTTGAGGAGAATGATATTGTAATACCGATTGAAGTTATTGGCGAGTTGGATAAATTTAAAAAAGGATCTGATTCAATAAACTTTAATGCAAGAGAAGCGATTAGGGAAATTGAAAAATTACCTGTTGAGCTTCTTTATGATGGTGGCGCTCCTTTAGGAGAAGGTCTTGGAAAAATGAGAATTATTGTGGGATATTCTTTCCATAAAAATGTCAAAAAAATTTTCTCACCAAAAAAGGTTGACCACTTGATATTAAATTCTGCTTACAACCTATCAATTGATGAAGGGATTACTAAAAAAGGAATTAAAGTTATTTTAGTTTCCAAAGATGGTAATCTACGTTTAAAAGCTGGAGCCTTAGGAATAACTGCCGAAAATTACAAAAATGACATCGTTCCAAATGCAAATTCATTTTACGAAAAAGCACAAACAGTTATTTTGCTAAATGAAGAAGTATCAGAGTTATATTCCAAAGGGAAAATAAAACTGAAATCTAAAGAGAAATTGTACGAGAACGAATTCATTTTTGCTGAATCTGTAGACAAAAAAGCCCTTGCTTGTTTCAAGAAAAAAGAAGTGCATTTAATCACAAAAGATAATTCAAAACCTTTTGGAATAAGTGCATTGAATGCTGAGCAAACATTCGCAATGTCAGCATTACTTGATCCCAATATCTCTCTTGTAACTCTTGTAGGTAAAGCAGGAACAGGTAAAACGCTCATAGCTGCGGCTGTAGGATTGCAGTTGTTACGGGAAAGTAAAATGAATCAATTTTACTTTACTCGTGAAATAATAGGACTTTCAAATAAAGATATCGGGTATTTGCCAGGAGATACAAAAGAAAAACTTTCTCCTTATATGCGTGGTATCTATGACAATGTTGCTCTCATTAAAAGTATTGGGAAAAACAAAGAAATCATTGAGAGATTTGAAAAGGACGGGATTTTTATTATGGAGCCATTGGTTTTTATTCGGGGCAGAAGCATTCCAAAAACATTTTTTATTGTTGATGAAGCCCAGAATTTAACTCCAAAAGACGCAAAATCAATTATTACTCGTGCTGGAGAAGGTACAAAGATTATTTTTATGGGTGATGTTACCCAAATTGATTCTCCGTATCTTGACCAAACTTCAAATGGGCTAAGCTATGTAATTTCAAGATTTAAAGGACAGGACATTTATGCCCATATTTCTTTAATGAAAGGAGAACGCTCTTATCTGGCAGAACTTGCTAGTGATCTGCTTTAAGAAAATTCTTAAAGCTAAATATAAAAAAACCTGACCATTCGTGGCCAGGTTTTTTACATGGTAGACAAGATACTAAAATCTACTAAATCTTTTAGAAAGATACAAAAGCTTTTCGCTCTCCTCTACGGTTCGATTCTGTTGAATCGCCTACACGAAAGCCAAGCAGTTGGCTTTCTCCACGGAGCAAAAGAAAACACCCTCTTTCGAGGGGTTTTCGTTTGCTCGCTTGGAGGGATACGCTACGAACTATTGATTGGAGTGAGGTTTTTCCTTTTGGTGAGGTTTCGTTGAGAGAAATGAGACAATTATTAGGTTATATCTAAACTTTAACCTAATAGAATTTTAACAGCAGAAAGAATTACTATGATTGTAAAAAATACCTTAACCCATTTGTTTCCTTTTCTTATTGCGATATGAG